>NZ_JBEYFS010000425.1:0-4819 GCF_040634475.1 Streptomyces sp. NPDC007095 | reverse complement strand
ACGAGGGCCTGTGCCTGGCACGCCGAGAGCACGCACCTGACGCCGCAGGGCCCGCCCTCCGGGCGGACGACGGGAATTTGACGACAGGACCTAGGACCTGTCCGGTTCCCCGTACTCCAGGACCTGTCCGGTCCCCAGGTGGTTTCGCTGGTTGCACGTACGATCTCTGTCTGACGCGGGTGAAGCGGCAGAACAGGCAGAACAGGCAGTAGGGGCAGACGAAGGGGCGTGCCATGTCCGGGAACACGCGTGCGCGGCTGCTCGACGAGCTGTCCACCGTCTCGCGCCGCTACATGGCCTCGTACGCGCTCTTCAACCAGGCCCTCGCCGACCGTCTGAAGCTGCACCCCACGGACATGCAGTGCGTGAACCTGCTCAGCCTGGAGGGCGCGCCGGTGACGACCGGCCGGATCGCGGAGCTGACCGGTCTGACGACCGGTTCGGCGACGCGGCTGGTGGACCGGCTGGAGAGGGCGGGCTATGTCGTACGGCAGCGGGACGCCGTCGACCGGCGACGGGTGCTGGTGGCGACCGTGCCGGAGAAGGTCGCCGAGTTCGGGCGGGTGTGGGACCGGCTGGGCGGCGGCTGGTACGCGCTCTTCGACGAGCTGGCGGACGACGAACTCGCCCTGATCATCGGTCACATGCGCCGCACGGTGGATCTGAGCGCGGAGCAGATCGCCCGCCTGCGGGACGGGGATTTTCAGGAGGCCGACGAGGACCGTCCGGAGCCTGCGGAGCCTTCGGACGAGGCGTTGCCGTCGCCCTCGTCGTCGTAACGCTCCCGCGCCTCGTTGACCTCCTCGATGTGCAGTTCCGCCCAGTCCTTCACGGCGGAGAGCAGTCCGGCGAGGCTGGTGCCGAGGGGGGTCAGTTCGTAGTCGACGCGGACGGGCACGGACGGCGTCACCGTGCGGACCAGGATGCCGTCGCGCTCCAGTGAACGCAGCGTCTGCGTCAGCATCTTGGGGCTGATCCCCGCGAGCTTGCGGCCCAGGTCGCTGTAGCGCATCGACGCCTCGTCCGCCTGGGCGAGCGCGCTGACGACCAGGCTGACCCACTTGTCGCTGATGCGGTCGAGGAGCTGGTTGGTGGGGCAGCTGCGGATGAACGCGTCGTACTCGATCCGCGCCTGCGCACGCCGCTGCGCCGCGGTCGTGGTCGCCATGACTCACCTCCGGGTGATGTACGCACCTTCAGGTGCCTACTTACCAAAGGAGAGTAACTCTTCCTAGGGTTGTTGCAACGGGAGAGAAACCCGGGTGAATCGGGCGAATCGATGCGCCAAGCGCGGGAAACAGGGAGAGCTGACATGCGGGCAGTGGTCGTGACGGAGTTCGGCGGGCCGGAAGCGGTGGAGATCGCGGAGGTCGAGGTGCCGGAGCCGGGGGCCCGGCAGGTACGGATCAAGGTCGCGGCCGCCGCGCTCAATCCGGTCGACGCCGGGGTCCGCGCGGGCGGCTTCGGGGGCGCGGGGCGGCGGCTGGGGCTGGGCTGGGACATGGCCGGGACGGTGGACGCGACGGGTGCGGATGCGGGGTGGAGGGTCGGCGACGAGGTGGTGGCGCTGTCGTACGGGCCGGTCAAGTCCCTTGGCGCGCACGCCGACTACGTGGTCGTGGACGCGGACGCGGTGGCCGGGGCGCCGAGCTCGGTGGACCTCGTCCACGCGGCCACCCTGCCCCTCAACGCCCTCACCGCGGCCCAGGCCCTGGACCTGCTGGCCCTGGAGCCCGGGCAGAGCCTGGCGGTGACGGGTGCGGCGGGGGCGGTCGGCGGGTACGCCGTCCAACTCGCCGCCCACCGGGGTCTCGTGGTGACGGCGGTGGCCCGCGAGAGCGACGAGGAGCTCGTACGGTCGCTGGGGGCGGCCCACTTCGCGCCGGGCGGCGTGGATGGAGTGGACGGGGTGCTGGACGCGGCGATTCTCGGCGCGGCGGCGTTGGAGTGGGTGCGGGACGGCGGGGTGTTCGTGGGCGTCATCCCGGGGGCGCATCCGGCATCCGTACGGGGGGTGCGGACGGACTCGGTGGAGGTCAGCGCCGACGGGGCGCGTCTCGCGGAGCTGGTGGCGCTCGTCGACGAGGGGGTGCTCACGACCCGGGTCGCCGACACGTACGGGCTGGAGGAGGCGGGGAAGGCGCACGCGCGGCTGGCCGAGGGCGGGCTGCGGGGGCGGCTGGTCCTGATCCCTTGAGTCCGCGGGGGTGTCCGGGAGTTCCCGGGAGTTCTCGTGGGTCGTGGTGGGTTCTCAGTTCCGGTCTTCCTGTGCCTTGAGCGGCAGTAGGCGTACGAGGGGGACGCACAGGAGGGTGACCGCGGCGACCACGGTGAGGCTCACGGCGGTGGCGCGGGCCTCACCGCCGCCGGTCCTGAAGTAGACGCTGGTGACGGCGGCGGCCCCGAGTGCGTTCGCGAGCTGCTGGACCGCGCCGAGCGAGCCGCCGGCGCTGCCCGCCTCGGCGGGAGCGATGTCGCCGACGGTCACGTCGTAGAGCGAACCGAAGCACGTGCCCATGCCGAGGCCGACGACCAGCAGGGGCGGGACCAGGGCCCAGCCTCCGGTGTCCGTACCGGAAGTCGCCACGAGGGCCAGCAGAAGGCCGGTCCCCGCGAGGGTGATCGTCAGGCCGAGGAGGACCAGACGGCGTCCCAGCCTGTCGATGAGCCGGTAGCAGGCGATCGAGGCGACGACGATTCCGGTGGACAGGGGGATCAGGCCGAGCGCGGCGCCCGTGGGGGAGCGGCCGAGGCCCTGTTGGAGGAAGAGGGACACGACGTAGAGGAGGCCCGCGACCGCGGCGAAGAAGACGACGCCGAGGACGAGTCCCGAGGTGAAGCCCCGGTTGTGGAGGAGCGAGGGCTGGATCAGGGGGTTCGTCGCGGTGCGCTGGCGGTGGCAGAAGGCGGCGAAGAGGGTCAGGCCGACGGCGGTGAGCGCGGTGCCGGTGGGGGTCCAGCCGTGGGCCGCGCCCTGGATGAGGGCGGAGAGCGGGCGGGGTGTGCGGGGCGAAGCCCCGCCTTGGGGCGCGGGACTGCATGATCGGCCCCCGCCCGCCCGCGGCCGGAGTCGGGTCAGTGGGTGGTGGTTGCGTAGGTGGTGGGGGGTACTCCTACCGTCGCGGTGAAGTCGCGGACGAGGTGGGCCTGATCGGCGTAGCCGAGGTCGGCGGCGAGGGCGGCCCAGTCGACCGGGCCGGCGGCCTCCGCGCGGGACAGGGCCTCGTGGATCCGGTAGCGCAGGATGATCCACTTCGGGCCGACGCCGACGTACGCGGCGAAGAGGCGTTGCAGGGCCCGTACGGTCATCCCCTCGGCGTGTGCGAAGTCGCCGACGTGCCGGATGGTGCGGTCGCCCCGGATGCGGTCCACCAGGGCCATGGCGAGATCGGCCTGGGGATCAGGGCGCGGACCGAGACCGAGGAGGAACGCGTCGAGCGCGGCCACGCGTGCGTCCTCCTCGGCGGGGTCGAGGACGGAGGGGACCGTGGCGGCGTCCACCGAGGGAAACACCGTGTGGAGTGGGATTCGCTCGCCCGTGAGTGACGTGAGGGCCCGTCCCGGCGCGAAGGGGCGGAAGCCCCCCGGGCGGAACTGGATCCCGCACACCCTTCCCCGGCCCTCCAGCTTCTGTGTGAACAGGTCGAGGCCTATGCCGGCCACCTCGCCGAAACCGAGGGGGTCCTGACCCGCGAACCTCTGGAAGACGATGTTCACGGACGGGTGCGGGACCACGTGGGAGGCGTACGGCTCGGGCAGGTCCCAGTCGATCAGCCAGTAGTGCTCCAGGTAGGGGCGGAGCGGCTCGGCGGGTTCGCGGCGGCGGAAGCGGACGCGCGCGAAGAGTTCCGCGGCGTCGACGATGCCTCGGGTGTCACGGCGTGGGGCGGCCATGACGGGATCGTAGGACGGGGCACTGACAGTCGGGGTCGGGGTCGGGGTCGGGGTCGAGGTCGAGGTCGAGGGTCGAGGGTCGAGGGGCTGGGGGTGGATGGTGCGCGGAATAGGGAGGTGGGGTGGATCGTTCAGGGGTATAGTTGAATCGTAAACAACCTGGAGGGTGAGCGACCATGCAGTTCGGGATCTTCAGCGTCGGCGATGTCACACCGGACCCGACGACCGGCCGTACGCCGACCGAGGCCGAGAGGATCAAGGCCATGGTCGCGATCGCGCAGAAGGCGGAGGAGGTGGGCCTGGACGTGTTCGCGACGGGTGAGCACCACAACCCGCCGTTCGTGCCCTCGTCGCCAACCACCATGCTCGGCTTCATCGCGGCGCAGACGGAGAAGCTGATCCTCTCCACCTCCACCACCCTCATCACCACCAACGACCCGGTGAAGATCGCGGAGGACTTCGCGATGCTGCAGCACCTGGCCGACGGGCGGGTGGATCTGATGATGGGGCGGGGGAACACCGGGCCGGTGTATCCCTGGTTCGGGCAGGACATCCGCCAGGGCATCAACCTGGCGGTGGAGAACTACGCGCTGCTGCGCCGGCTGTGGCGCGAGGACGTGGTGACGTGGGAGGGCAAGTTCCGCACGCCGCTCCAGTCGTTCACCTCGACGCCGCGTCCGCTGGACGGCGTCCCGCCGTTCGTGTGGCACGGCTCGATCCGGTCGCCGGAGATAGCCGAACAGGCCGCGTACTACGGCGACGGCTTCTTCCACAACAACATCTTCTGGCCGGCCGACCACACCAAGCAGATGGTCGAGCTCTACCGCGAGCGGTACGCGCACTACGGGCACGGCACGCCCGAGCAGGCGATCGTCGGTCTCGGCGGGCAGGTGTTCATGCGGAAGAACTCCCAGGACGCCGTGCG
>NZ_JBEYFS010000424.1:0-4832 GCF_040634475.1 Streptomyces sp. NPDC007095 | reverse complement strand
GTCCTCGTACTGGACGTACTTGGGCTTTCGGCCCGTGCGGCGAGAGTGCGTGCCGGGCGTCGCGACGGGGCGAACGTTGCCTGTTGCGGCACTAGGCCCTGTCGTCACATTCCCTTCTGCCCCGCGACGCCATGCACGCGCCCCCAAGTTCTCGGCTTCGCTCGAACAGGGAGGGACCCCCTTCGCCGCACCGCGCACAGACCCGAGTACATCCAGTACGAGGGCCTGTGCCCGGCACGCCGAGAGCACGCGGAGCACGCATCTGACGCCGCAGGACCCGCCCTCCGGGCGGACGACGGGAATGTGACGACAGGACCTAGGCGTGCGCCGGGGGAGTTGAGAGCGCGCTCAGAAGTTGTTGCCCCACGGTGGGCGGGGCGGGCCGGGTCCTCCTCCCCGGAGAGGAGACGGAGCGGTTGACGCGGCTCGGCGAAGCCGAAGGCTCCCGGTCCGGGGCCGCGCACGGCTTGGCCGACCACTCCGGCCGGGGCTTCGGCGTGCGGCGGCGCCGTCGTTGTGGAGCACCGCATCCCGGCCGGGTTCGGCCCGTCCGGTGACGCAGACCGGTCCTCCCGAGAGACCGCTTCCCCAATGGGCCGCCCTGCCTGGGGCCCCGCTTTCGAGGGGCCCGGGGTGAGGCGGCCATGGGCCTCCCGGGCTTCAGAAGGCCCCGGGGCTCAGGCGCCGTCCTCCAGGCGGAAGCCGACCTTCAGGCCGACCTGGTAGTGCTCGACCTCCCCGTCCACGATCTGCCCCCTGACCTGGGTGATCTCGAACCAGTCCAGGTTGCGCAGGGTCTGCGAGGCCCGGGTGATCCCGTTGCGAATGGCCTGGTCGACGCCCTCGTGGGAGGTGCCGACGATCTCGGTGACCCGATACGTGTGGTCGGACATGCGGGTGCTCCTCTCCGCCGTGGCGGGTGTGCCACGCGTCACTCAACGGTGCCTCACGGCGCGTCGGTACGCGAGATGTCGGGGCGCCGTGGGTGACCTGGGGCCTGTCGTTCGGATCAGTCCCGGGTCGCGGGGGCCGGCACGCGCACCCCGCTCCCCGGCACTGATCGAGCGCCGTCTCCCGAAACGACCCGATCCGAACGACAGGCCCTCACCCGGGTGGCCCACCGTCGAGGGCGGCCACCCGGGCGGGTGTCAGCGGGCCACGCTCAGCGACAGGGCGAAACGGCCCTCGTGGTCCGTCCACCAATGGGCCAGGTCGAGCCCGGCGGCGCCGAGTTCGCGACGTACCCCCTCCTCGCGGAACTTCGCCGAGATCTCGGTGCGCAGTTCCTCCCCGTCGGCGAATTCGACCGCGAGGTCGAGCGCGGGGATCTTCACCGTCTGTTCGGTCAGCGACCGCAGCCGCATTTCGATCCACTCGTGCTGGTCGTCCCAGAGGGCGACATGGGCGAACGAGTCGGGATCGAAATCGGCGCCGAGCTCGCGGTTGACGACGTGCAGCACGTTTTTGTTGAACTCCGCCGTCACCCCCGCCGCGTCGTCGTACGCGGCGACCAGCACCGACTCGTCCTTGACGAGGTCCGTACCGAGCAGCAGCGTGTCGCCGGGGGAGAGCAGCGCTCGTACGGACGCCAGGAACGTCGCCCGTTCGGCGGGCAGCAGATTGCCGATGGTGCCGCCGAGGAACGCCACCAGCCGCGGCCCCGGCGTCCCGGGCAGCGCGAGGCCGCCCGTGAAGTCGGCGATCAGCGCGTGCACGCCGAGCTCCGGATTCTCGGCGATCAGCGCCTGCCCGGCCTGGGTGAGGGCACTCTCGCTGACGTCGACCGGAACGTACGTGTGCAGCCCCGGCAGCGCGTCGAGCAGATGGCGGGTCTTCTCGGACGAACCGGACCCCAGCTCGACGAGGGTGCGCGCACCGGTCGTCGCGGCGATCTCGGGGGCCCGGGCGATCAGGATCTCGCGCTCCGCCCGGGTCGGGTAGTACTCGGGCAGTTCGGTGATCCGGTCGAACAGCTCGCTGCCGTGGGCGTCGTAGAACCACTTAGGCGGCAGCGTCTTGGGGTTGTGGGTGAGGCCGTGCAGGACGTCGGCGCGCAGCGCGGCGTCCGTGGCGTCCTCGGGCAGGGTGCGGGTGAGAAGGAACGGGCTCACGTGCTGGGCTCCTTGGTGCGTGCGGATGCCAAGGGGTCGTGCGCGCCTTCCTGCGCGTTCGGTTCCTTGAGCGGGGTGAGCAGGACGTCGGTGCGGCTCGCCGCGAGCAGTGTGCGGTCCGGCACCTCCTGCCAGTACGGGTCGTCGTCGTACGGCTCGGACGCCACGACGGTGCGGCGGCCGGGCTCGGCGAGGTACCAGAGGGTGTCGCCCCAGGCCGTCGCGGTGATCGTGTCGCCGCTTGTGAGCAGCAGGTTGAGCCGGGACCCGGGGGCGGCCTCGGCGACCTCCAGGACGGTGTCGGCCAGCGCCTGGCCCTCGTTGTCACCGGAGCGCAGCCGGCGCAGGAGCAGCGCCCAGACGAGCGCCGAGTCGCAGCGGGCCTCCAGGGACAGCAGTTCGGCCGGGGGCAGGCTTGTCACCAGCGGAGCCAGGGAGCCCGGCCAGCCCCGTACGGCGCCGTTGTGGCTGAACAGCCAGCGGTCCGCGGCGAACGGCGCCGCCGCGGCCTCCCCGTCCGCTCCCGCCACGGTGGCGTCCCGTACGGCGCCGAGCAGCGCCGTGCTCCTGACGACCCGGGCCAGATCCGCGAACGACTGGTCGCCCCAGATCGGCCCGGGGCGCCGGTACCGAGCGGGCACCGGATCCCCTTCGGCGTACCAACCCACCCCGAAACCATCGGCGTTGACCGTCCCGTGCCGCTGTCGGCGCGGTGCCCACGACTGCCGGAACAGACTGTGCGGCGGTTCCACGAGGAGTCGGCCGAGCGGCTCCGGCGGTCCCAGGTAGGCCAGGTGACGGCACATCAGGTGTTCCCGTCGCGGGCCGTGCGGAACCCGGAGAAGATCTGCCGCCGGATCGGGTAGTCCCAGTTGCGGAACGTCCCCCGGCAGGCCACCGGGTCCACGGCGAACGAACCGCCGCGCAGCACCTTGTACTCCGGACCGAAGAACACCTCCGAGTACTCCTTGTACGGGAACGCCGCGAACCCGGGATACGGGGACAGGTCGCTCGACGTCCACTCCCACACGTCGCCGATCAACTGCCTTACGCCGAGCGGTGACGCCCCCGCCGGGTAGCTGCCCGCCGGGGCCGGGCGCAGATGGCGCTGGCCGAGGTTGGCGTGCTCGGGGGTGGGGTCGGTGTCGCCCCACGGGTAGCGCGTGGAGCGGTCGGCCGCCGGGTCGTGGCGGGCCGCCTTCTCCCACTCGGCCTCGGTGGGCAGCCGGCGCCCCGCCCAGCGGGCGTACGCGTCGGCCTCGTACCAGCTGACGTGCAGCACGGGTTCGCCGGGCGGTACGACCTCGGTGACGCCGAAGTGACGCCGCAGCCACTGTCCGCCCTCGCGGCGCCAGAACAGCGGCGCATCGATGCCGTGCGAGCGGATGTGGGACCAGCCCTCCGGGCTCCACCAGCGTTCGGTGTCGTAGCCGCCGTCCTCGATGAAGGCCTGGTAGGCGGCGTTCGTTACCGGAGTGGTGTCGATGAAGAAGGGCGCGACCTCGCGTCGGTGGGCGGGGCGCTCGTTGTCCAGGGCCCACGGTTCGGTGGACGTGCCCATCGTGAACGGGCCGCCGGGGACCTGGACTTCGGCGGGTCCCGTGAACGGCGGCGCGGGAGCGGGGTCCGGCGCCGTGAGGGCGGCGGGCCCCCTGCGGAGCTGATGGGTGATCAGCATCGTCTCGTCGTGCTGTTGTTCATGCTGAGCGATCATCCCGAAAGCGAAGCCCGCCTCGGTCAGCGGCGTGCCCCGGAACGCGGTGCTCTCCAGGACGTCCAGCGCCCGTCCGCGTACCTCGGCGGCGTACTGACGGGCCTCGGCGGGCGGCAGCAGCGGCAGCGAGGGCCGCTCGGCGCGCGGATGCTCGAACGCGTCGTACAGCCCGTCTATCTCGGGCCGCATCGCGTCCCGCCCGGCGACCGCGCGCAGCAGCCACAGCTCCTCCTGGTTGCCTATGTGCGCGAGGTCCCAGACCAGCGGTGACATCAACGGCGAGTGCTGCGCGGTCAGTTCGGGCTCCTCCACGCAGGAGGTCAGGAGCGCGGTGCGGTCGCGGGCCGTGGTCAGCGCGTCGAGCGCGCGCTCCCGGAGCGACTCCGGGTCCGTGGGTGACGCGGGGGCGGTCATGTGCGGATGTCCTTCCCGTCGAGCTGACCATGGAACTGGCTGTGGAAGCGGCTCAGCAGATCGTCCGCGGGGCAGCGGCCCCGGGCCACATAGCGGTCCGTGAACTCCGCGACGGCCTCCCGCACCTCGGCGGTGGCGCCCAGGCGCGGCAACGCCTCGGCGGCAGCGGCGAAACAGGTGACGGCGGCCTCACGCAACTCGGGGTCGGTCAGGCCGTGCCGCGCGGCGTCGTTCCACAGCGGGTTGCACGGAGCGGGCCGTGCCTCGGCTCGCTCCGCGAGGGGTTTGACGGTCCGGTAGGCGACCTCCGCGGCCTCCGGGTCGTCGAACAGCGCCGCCGTCACCGCCAGCGGCACGATCCACCCGTCGTCGCCGGGCTGCGCGTCGATCATGCGCAGTTCCAGATGGCCGCGCGGGCGGACCGGCGGGAACAGCGTCGTCAGGTGGTAGTCGAGGTCCGCCCGGTCGGGCGGTGTCTGGGACCTGGTCCACGCCCGGAAGGTCAGATCCTCGGGTACGTCCCAGGGGCCGTCCGGCGCCCGGACGCACATCACCGGCGCGTCCAGGACTCGCCGGGCCCATGCGGCGCGCGG
>NZ_JBEYFS010000423.1:0-4897 GCF_040634475.1 Streptomyces sp. NPDC007095 | reverse complement strand
CGGGGGTTGGTGCTCGTCGGGGCGCGGGCCTTGCGGTGGGTTGTGCAGCCCTGGTTCGGTTGGCCAAACTTGTTTGTGTGGGGGGAGCTAGTGGTGGGCGTGGGTGGTTTGTTGTGGGGGGGGGGGCGAGTCGACTCGCCCCCCTCGCCCGCCGATCACGCGGCCGCCGTCCGGCGTTCACGTTCCGCACCGAATCTCCTCGTGGCGCGCTCTCGCACTCGCGGCGCACGACTCAGGAGGCAGGCATGGGGCACGGGCATCACCACCACGGTCACCAGCACGACCACAGCCACGGGCACGACCACGAGAGTGAGTCGCTTCCCGCCGCGTTCGACCCCTCCGTGCCCGACGAGGCCCTGACCCCCGAGCAGCAGTCGCGCCGCTCGCTGCTGCGCCGCGCTGGGCTGCTCGGCGCGGGACTGGCCGCCGGTGGCGTCCTCGCGCAGGGGGCGGCGGCACCGGCGTACGCCTCCAGCGCCACGAGCGGTCGCAGACGGAACGGGTTCCTCTGGCTGTCCGGTGACCACCACATCCACACCCAGTACAGCAGCGACGGCAAGTACCGCGTCGGCGACCAGGTCCGGCAGGGCGCCCGGCACGGTCTGGACTGGATGGTCATCACCGACCACGGCAGCGAGACGCACGCCAAGATCGGTGTCGACAAGGTCAACCCGGACATCAAGGAGGCCCGGGAGAAGTACGAGGACACGCTCGTCTTCCAGGGGCTCGAGTGGAACATACCCGGCGCCGAGCACGGCACCGTGTTCGTTCACCCCGGCAACGACGAGGTCAGCGTCCTGAAGGCGTTCGAGACGTCCTACGACGGCAGCGTGACGGGTACCAGCGGGTCCTCGCCCGCCAACGAGGCGCTGGCCGTCGCGGGCCTCAACTTCCTCGCGGAGCAGGTGCAGCGGCGCAAGGTCAAGGACGCGCTGATGCTCGCCAACCACCCGGCGCGGCGCGGTGTCGACTCGCCGCACGAGATCCGCGGCTGGCGCGACGCGACCGGCTCGGGCCGTCAGATCGCCGTCGGCTTCGAGGGCGCGCCGGGCCACCAGGCGGGGGGCATCGCCACGCCGCTGGGCATGGGACGCGCCCGGGGCATCTACGACAACAACCCGAGCGCCGACTCCTTCGCCGGCTACCCGCTGGAGAGCTACCGCACCTGGGGCGGCTTCGACTGGATGACCGCCACGGTCGGCGGCCTGTGGGACAGCCTCCTCGCCGAGGGCAAGCCCTGGTGGATCACCGCCAACTCCGACTCGCACCAGGTGTACACGGACACCGCCGTCCGCGGCGGCCCGGACAGCGACTTCACCGCCAACGGCAGGCACACGGACCCGGTCTACGGCGGCAAGATCGACCTCACCCAGGGCGACTACTGGCCCGGCCAGTACAGCCGTACCCATGTCGGCGCCGACGGCTTCTCGTACGCCGCCGTCATGGACGGCATCCGTGCCGGGCGCGTGTGGGTCGACCACGGGCAGCTCATCAGCGGCCTCGACGCGCGGGTGGCAGGCGGCAGCCGCTGGGCGACCCTGGGCGGCGCGCTGCACGTCAAGAAGGGGCAGAACGTCACGCTGACGGTCGACATCGCGCTCGCCGACGGGCCCAACTGGGCCGGATTCGTGCCGAAGTTGGCCCGCGTGGACGTCATCCAGGGCGATGTCACGGGCGCCGTCGCGGACAAGGACACCTTCACCGCGCCGACCGCTAAGGTGGTCCAGTCGTACGAGGTGAACAAGTCCACGGGCGTGGTGCGTCTCTCGTACTCCCTCGGCGCGGTCGACCGCCCGGTGTACGTCCGGCTGCGCGGCACCGACGGCAACCGTTCCGCCACCGGTCTGATGGGCGCGGCGGTCGACCCGGCGGGACCGGCCGTGGACGTCGTCGGCGACGCGGACCCGTGGAAGGACCTGTGGTTCTACTCCAACCCGGTGTGGGTCCTGCCGTCGTGACCGAACGGTACGTCGTCGGGGTCGACACCGGTCTGTCCGGGACCCTGCGGGCGGCCGACCACCTCCTCATCGACCTCGCTGCCGAACTCGGCCTGGACGAAGAGGTGGTGGGCTGCACGCACCATGTGCGGGAGGGACGGCCGCATACCGCGCTGTCCTTCGCGACCCCCTCGGAGCGGGCGGCCCGCGTGGCCTGGCGGGCGCTCACGGAACGGGAGTTCGGTGCCGCTCTGGGCGCCGAGTGGCACGGTCCGGACGAGCTGGCCGCCGGTGCCGCGCACGCCGCCGCGGAGCACCTCGCGCGCACCGGGGGCCGTGCCGTCCGGTACGCCGGGGCCGACGCGCTCACCGGCACGGTGACCGTCGCCCGGCTGCTGGCCGTCTCCGCGGTCGAGCGGATCGTCGTCCTCGGCGCGCCCGACGGTCCCGACCCGGACCAGCGGATCGTCACCCGCGATCATGTACGACCGGAGTGGCGCGAAGGGCGACTGGTCCTGGCCGCGATGCCGGCCGCGGGCGGGACACTGGTCCCGTTCGAGGTCCCGGACCCGACACCGTGCTGCGCGGACCACTGACCCGACAAGGGTGACCGAGGGCAGTCGGCTGGAACTGTGGTGACGGCTCCGGGGAGCAGCCAGCGACGTCTCATCGTCACCGCCCAGCAGCCGTTTGAGTCGTTCCCGCTCCATGCCCTCACCCCCAGCCAGGATCGTGCTGTACGGCATCGAAGTAGAGCAACCCCGGCAACCGACAGCACCCCACGCCGGCCGCTACGGTCCTCCCCGCAGCCTGTATGACCCGAAAGGCCGGTCTGTGCGGAGCTACGGATCAGAAGGTGCCGTGCCCGGTCGCCCGGTATCCGACGGGGAACCACGGTGATTGACGGTCAGCGCACATGAGAACGGCCTCCGACCGAGTTACCTGGTCAGGGGCCGTTCATCTTCGGTGTGTGTGGGATCTGAACCCACGGTGACATCGCTGCCGCGACGGTTTTCAAGACCGTCGATGGCTTGACTCGGTCATTGAGTGTCCCTCCGATCAGCGGAACCGGCCTGAACTGCGGCGTTGGGGGATTTTTGAATCAGACTCCACCGACCTCAGCTGTCAGTGGCAGTCGAAGCGCCAGTCCCACGGGAGGCCGGGGCACTGGCGGCAATGGAAGAAGTAGACGCCGCCGCAGTCGCCCAACTGTATGTCGCCGGTGATGGTCAGAAGGTGCTCCATGCGGTGTCCGCTCTCGCAGTTCGGCCAGTCGGCAGGCTGCGTCCAGGCGGGCCAGCCGCCGACCTTCGTCCCGATGATGTTGGAGTCGGGTGGCCACATGGTGCCGCCCGTCGGCAACCGGAGACGAGGTTCCCAGGTCTCCCACATGTCCTTGGGCAGATCAAGCCACCTTGGAAAGTCCTCCGCGGTAATCGGGGACAATGTGGACGGTTCCGGCATGTTGTCCTCGTCGTACTCCCCCTCGCGCACCCTGGGGACCTCGGACACCAGCCCTCCAGCCACGACCTCCGCCTCGTTGCGCCAGTACAGCTGACACCGTCGGACAACCATGGATCCGGGTGGTCAGAGGTGGATCAGCAACCACCCCGGAACACGACTGCGAGCGGCCCATGCGCTCCGTTGATCGAACTCCCAAAAGCACTCCGCCGGTCTAGGGTGGTCGACGACTGGATCGGGTGACGGGGGCCGACACGGTGACGTACAGCGCGCGGCGTGGGAGAGAGCCCAGGCCTCTGAAGCGGGACGCAGAAGCCACTGCTGACGAAGAACTGCCGCAACCGCCGCGCCCGCTGCGGTGGGACCGTGACTTCGGTGTCTTCTGGGTCGCGCAGACCCTTTCGGTCCTCGGGGACTCCTTCGCCCTGATCGCCCTGCCGCTGCTCGTGCTGCACGCGACCGGATCCGTCGCGCAGATGGGTCTGTTGACGGCCGTCGGCGGGGCGGCGTCGGTCGTGGCCGGAGTCTTCGCCGGGGTCGTCGTCGACCGCGTGGACCGCAGGAAACTGCTCGTGGCCTGCGACCTGGTCCGCATGGCGCTGTACGCGGTCATTCCGCTGGTCTGGGTCTTCGGACCGCGGATCTGGCTGCTCTACGTGGTCCTGCCGCTGTGCGAGGCCGTCGGCATGCTGTTCTCCGTCGCCTACGTCACCGTCGTCCGTAACCTCGTCGGCGTCGAGCGGATCACGGAGGCCAACGGCAGGCTGAACGCGACCGCGGCGGCTGCCGGTGTGGCCGGTCCGGTGTGCGCGGGGCTGGTGGCGGCGTGGTTCGGGCCGGCCGCCGCCGTCGGCGTGGACGCGGCGAGCTTCGGCGTGTCGGCCGTCTGCGTCGGCTTCGTACGGTTCACGGGCACCACACGCCCCGCACCGGGAGCCGCGGCCGGAGCGGGAGCGGTCCGGCGGCTGCGGACGGATCTGCTCGCCGGGGTGTCCTTCCTGGTCCGGCACCCGGTCCTGCGCGTGCTGACCGTCCTGCTGTCCTTCTTCAGCTTCCTGACCCTCGGCCTGAACGACCTGCTGATCTACCACCTCAAGCACGATCTCGGCCGCGACGACGCCGCGGTCGGCACCGTGTTCGCGGCCGGTGCGCTCGGCACGATCGCCGGGGCGCTCCTGGTGGCCCGGGCGCGCCGACGTCTCGGCTTCGGCCCGACCTGGATCGGGTCGGTGGCGGTGTGCGGATGCGCTCTGGCGGGCGTGGGCTGGGCCCGCAGCGTGCCGGCCGTGGCCGCCCTGACCGCGGTCTTCCTGGGCTTCGGGAGCGTGGCGGGCACGTGCTCCATGTCGCTGCGGCAGGAGGTGACTCCGGAGCATCTGCTCGGGCGGGTCACCTCGGCGTTCTGGACCCTGCACTACGCGGCGGCCCCGGCCGGCGCGGCCGTCCTCACCTGGGCCGCGGGGCGCCACGGCAGGGCGGTGGGGGGCGTGGTCGCGGGC
>NZ_JBEYFS010000422.1:0-4923 GCF_040634475.1 Streptomyces sp. NPDC007095 | reverse complement strand
GCGCTCGGGCGCCGGGGCCAGTGGGGCGCCCTCGCTCAGGGCCGCATCCTGGTCGGGGGGCGCAAGCCCTGGCTCGCTCCGCGTTTCCCGGCTCTCTTCAAGGCGCCCTGAGCACAACGGGCCGCGGCGGCCGGACGGTGACCGGCCGCCTGCGGTCGTACGGGCCTGGTGATCACCCGGGCTCGGGAGCGGTGACGGCCGGGGCGGCGCCGAGGACACCGAGGAGGGTCTCGCGGTGGAGGGACTTTGCTGCCCAGGAGCCGAACACCAGGTATGTGGGAGACATCACCTGTCTCCCGATCGGCGACGGTCAATTCCTTTATCTGGCGGCGGTGTTGGACCTGTGCTCGAAACGCCTGACGGGCTGGTCGATCGCCGACCACATGCGGACCTCGCTGGTCACCGGCGTTCTCAGGGCCGCAGCGAGGGCCCTCGGTGGGGACGGTCTGCGCGGGGCGATATTTCACAGCGACAACGGGGCGCAAGGTGGATTCAACTGGTCGTCGCAACACCCTGATCTCGGAGGTGTGCGACGTGGCTACGGCGGACTGGAGTTTGAAGACCAGCGATGTCCCGGAGGGGCGGCGTCGGCAGTGGCGCGCTGACCGTGCGTTGCGGCCGGCGAGGCCCGCCTCGCGGTCTTCCGTTGAACGAGCCGCTACAACACCCGCCGACGGCACTCCCGCCTCGGCCAGATCAGCCCCATCACCTACGAACAGCGATCAACTACGCTGACCACCGCCGCATGACAACCGGTGTCCACGATCACGGGGAAGCCCCCCTCGAGTCGTCCGGGGGCGTGGAAGGGTGCTCAAAGGATGGCCGGCGCCGACCACTGCCGGCAGCTCCATCGAGTACCGACGCCGCCGAACAAGCCGCGCTGTCACGGAACGTGAGCCGCTGCCCTGGCGTGCCGATCAAGGTCACCCTCGTACGGTGAAGGCGACCGTCTGCGGGGCGGTGGGAGGGGCGTGGTCGGGCCAGAGCGTGTCGATGATGGTGTCCATGCTCACGACCCGGTTGCGGTGGGTAGCCAGCAATGCGAACAGGAGTACCGCGCGTCCCTTGGGGATGCCGGGCGGCTTGTCGGGCTGTGACCCGAGGAGCTCCAAGGTCCCGATGAGCCGCAGTCGGACGGGCTCGCCCAGCATGAGTGCGGTCGTGCAGGACGGCATACAGGTGGTGCTCTTTCGTGGCGCGAGGCGAACGACGGGCAGCCAGCCTCGCCGCACCGCGGGCCTGCCCGCCAGCGGCTTGCGGGACGGCAACCCCTCGGTTCGGGCCCTGGCCACACCGCTCACCCTGCCTTCAGGTCACCTTCGATGCGGCATACGCGTCGCGCGTCTTCTTGATCACCTTGGGGAACGACACGTCATCGACCGCCCAGGCATCCGGGCCGATCTGCGGCACCATCCAGCGCTTTGGGCAAGCAGGCCAACTGCCAGGTCGCAGTGAGCGTGCACGCGGTCTCCGACACCGCGTCCTGTCCGCTGCAGCGGCGGTTGTTCGTGCCCGAGGAACCTGCCACCGCCCCCTGCCCAGAACAGCCACCACCAGCCCAGACCCAAGAGCCAGAACAACCTAACGGAGTCCTACTAGTGCTGTGCCCGCATAGGTTCACCGGTTTGGCACGAAGATCGGACGTTATCCCGTTGCTGTTGCTTCCGTCAGTACGGCAGGGTCTGCGTCATGCTTGAACTACGCACTTTGGAATCAGACGACTGGCCGATCTGGCGGGAACTGCGGCAGGCAGCCCTGGCAGAGGCCCCCTACGCGTTCGGGTCGACGCTTGCCCAGTGGCAGGGAGCCGGTGATCGCGAAGACCGCTGGCGTGCCCGTCTGGAGATTCCCGGCGCACACAATGTCGTTGCGGTGGTTGACGGTCGTCCTGCGGGGATGGCCAGCGGCGTTCCAGTTGAGCATGCAGAAGACAACGTTGAGCTGATCTCGATGTGGGTCAGTCCCGCGGCCCGGGGCAGAGGGGTCGGCGACTGCCTGATCCGGGAGGTTGCACGGTGGGCTGCAGAGCGAGGTGCCAAGTCTCTGCGTTTGTCTGTGATGCCGGACAATAAAAGGGCTGCCGCTCTCTACGAGCGCCACGGGTTCACGGACACCGGTGTGCCGGGTGACCCTCTGCCTGATGGCACGGGCAGCGAACAGGTCATGGCCAAGGACCTGACGAACAGCTAGGTAGATCACCGGCTCGCTTGGTCATGCAACCACGGCGAGCGGGCGTCCACCCCAGCGGATGCCCTTCTCGCTGCGGATGCGAGCGCGCTCGCGGCGTTCGGCGGCCAAGACGTCGCGGTGGCGGGCGTTGGCGTTGCGCCAGCGCAGGTAGGCGTGCAGGGCACGGGTTTGCACCGGGTGGTTCGAGTTGGCGATGGTGAACTGCCGCAGCGGCCCGAAGTGGGCCCCGATCGGGTTGGCCCAAGAGGCGTAGGTCGGGGTAAAGCACAGCTCGACCCGGTGCTTCTTTGCCCAGACGCGGATCTTCTCTCCTTTGTGGGCGGACAGGTTGTCCATGATCACGTAGATCGGGGCGCCGTCGGGGCGGGCGACGCGGATCGACTTCAGCGCGGCCAGGGTGTTCGCGGTGCCCTTCTTGCCGCGGTTGACGCCCCAGAGCGTGTCGTCGCCGATCGAGTAGCAGCCATGGAAGTACCGCACCCCGTGGGTGCGGTGGTAGGTCGCGGGGTGCCGCTCGGGGTGGCCGGATGCTGCCCATCCCGAGCCGCCGGTGGGCCGGATCCCGAGCGGGCCGAACTCGTCGAAGGCGAAGACACGGTCGGGAAAGTACTCGATGCGGTCGAGCTTGGCGTCGCGCTCGGGGTCCGGTGACTCCTTCCAGGTCTTGGTGCGCTGGAAGGTGACGCTGCGTCGGGTGAGCAGGCACCGTAACGCCTCGCGGCCGATGCGGATCACCCGCCCGTGAACCCGGTGCAGGTAGAGGACGAGCTTCCGGATCGACCAGCGGGTGAAGGGCTGGCCGAGCTTGGCCGGTCGGGTGGTGGCCGTCGCGACGACGAAGTCCTCGTCGTCAGGACTGAGCTGGCGGGGACGGTCTCCCGCCCGGCGAGGGTCCAGGCCGGCCAGACCGATCTCGTTGAACCGGTGGATCACATCGCGCACCGTGTCCTCGTCGGCCGCCACCAGCTGGGCGATGACCGGGACACGGTTCCCGCCGGCGGAGGCCAGCAGCATCATCGCGCGCCGATAGCGCACCGAGCTGGTGCTGCCCCGCCGCACGATCTGCTGCAATTTCTGCCCCTCCCGATCGGTCAGTCTGCACACACGGACAGGCTCGGCCACCGCACCTCCACCGGACGGATCGGACGTCACCGCCCATCCAACCGCCCCGACCAGCAAACCGGCGAACCTATGCGGTCACAGCACTAGTAGGACTCCGTTAGGTTGTTCTGGCTCTTGGGTCTGGGCTGGTGGTGGCTGTTCTGGGTAGGGGGCGGTGGCAGGTGGTGCAGGTGCCGGTCCAGCAGTTCAGCAGGTCTTGGATGGCGTCGAGGGTCTGGTAGAGGGTGAGTCCGCTGTATCGGCTTTTGGGGCCAGGCGCTGTTCGGTGAGGAAGGCGTGGGCGGCGGTGACCAGGGTGACGTGGTGATGCCATCCGGTCCAGGAGCGTCCCTCGAAGTGGTCGAGGCCGAGGCCGTGCTTGAGTTCCCGGTAGTCGTGCTCGATGCGCCAGCGGATTTTGGCCAGGCGGACCAGTTCGGCGATCGGGGTGCCGGCGGGCAGGTCAGCGAGCCAGTAGTCGGTGGGTGCTTCGGCGCCGTCTGGCCATTCGGCCAGCAGCGTCACTTCGGGCAGGACGCCGTCCCAGTGGCCGTGTTCGGCGGTGGCGGCGGCCTGGGCCAGGCGGCGGGCCCTGACTCCGGCGGGCCGCACCCGCAACTCCAGGAAGTGCGAGCGCATCGGCCCGCGGGAGCCTTGACGCCAGGTGACCTCGGTGAACGCCTGCCGCCCCTGGCCGGCCGCGAGCGCGGACACCGGGGGCGGCTTGTGCCGGTAGCGGGGCTGCGGCTTGCGGCCGTTGCCCGACCACGGCGGCGTGTGGGGCTCGGCGCCGTGCGGGTGGACGGTGACGTCCGAACGGACCGCCACGACATAGCCGATGCCCCGCTCGCTCAGGCCGTCGCGGAAGTCGGCGTTCTGCCCGTAACCGGCGTCGGCCACCACCACCGGCGGCACCAGACCCCACCCGGCCAGTTCGTCGATGGTGTCCAGGGCCAGGCGCCACTTCTCCCGGTGCCCGACCTCCTGCGGTATCCCGGTCTTCTGCCGCCGTCCGGCATCGTGCGCCCACTCCTGGGGCACGAACAACCGCCACTGCAGCGGACAGGACGCGGTGTCGGAGACCGCGTGCACGCTCACCGCGACCTGGCAGTTGGCCTGCTTGCCCAAAGCGCCGCAGTACTGGGGCGCGACCGCCACCGACATGTTCCCGTCCTTGGGGAACGACACGTCATCGACCGCCCAGGCATCCGGGCCGATCTGCGGCACCATTCGTTCCGCGATCCGCCGCCGCACCGGCAGCGGATCCCAGGTCGACTGGTTCACGAACTGCTGCAGGTTCTGCTCGTTGCCGTCCGGCAGCCGCTCCGCCATGGCCTGGATGGACTTGCGCCGCCCGTCCAGCATCAGTCCCCGCAGATAGCAGTCACTCTTCGCCCGCTGATCCTTGCGCGGCACCGACGCGAACACGTCAGCCACGAATAACGCCAACTTCGCCCGGGCACGGTTCACTTCATGTGCGTCCACACCTCCAACATGCCCCCAAACAGGACCAAGAGGAAGACCTAACGGAGTCCTACTAGCCTCGCCGTTTCACTTGGGGATGGCTGGTTCTGGGGCGGAAATACGAAAGTGCCTTCCTGACCTGGGACGATGAACCTTGCTGAGGGGTTC
>NZ_JBEYFS010000421.1:0-5002 GCF_040634475.1 Streptomyces sp. NPDC007095 | reverse complement strand
CTCTTCTCCGCGCGGGAGGCTGCCCCGTCAGGCGCGGTCCGATGACGTCGAATCAGGGCTGTGACCAGCGTGGATGCAATATTCGGCACGTACAACGCCACCACCGCCGACCAGCACGCCGTACCCCAGGTCTTCTTCAGCGACCCCGAGGCGGCCGCGGTGGGCCTGAGCGCCGAGCAGGCGGAGCGCTCCGGGTACCGCGTCAAGACCGTCGACCTTGACTTCAACGCTGCCCAGGGCGCCAACCTCTACGCCGACGGCTACCAGGGCCACGCCCGGCTGGTCGTCGACCTCGACCGGGAAGTCCTCCTCGGAGTGACGTTCGTCGGCCCCGGCGTCAGCGAGCTCCTGCACTCGGCAACCATTGCAGTCGCCGGCGAAATCCCGCTCAAACGGCTCAGGCACGCGATCGCCCCCTTCCTCACCGTCAGCGAGATCTGGCTCTTCCTCCTCGCCGCCTACCAGCACGATCAGGAGACGCCGTAGACCACCGCCACCTGACACCGAAGGGGGACGGTTCAGGCGCGCCGGCCCAGTCGTCGCAGGGCCCTGACCGTCCTGTCGCACCGGGCTGCGAAGATCACGTCATGTTCTCGACACCAACACCGTTGCGTTTGAGTCTTGAGTCGCAGGTCAAGCCCTGGTGAATGACGCAACGGGACGTCCTGATAGATCAACTTGTGTCGAGCAAGAAGATCGTCGGGAGTCCCGTTGCAGGAGAAGTCTGTCGTCACGCGCACGGTCGAGGCGGCCGGGGGTGTGTACGCGCCCGGTCACCTGGGCGAGTTGACCCAGATCGTGGACTTCGTGCTGGTGGACGCGGTGATCGAGGAGACCGGGTCGCGTGAGAAGCGGCTGTGGCTGCTGCCGTCCCGGGTCGTGGTCTATTTCATCCTCGCGCTGGCCCTGTTCGAGGACTGCTCCTACCGGGGCGTGTGGGGCAAGCTGACGGCGGGCCTGGAGGGGCTGCCGTTGGTGCGTCCTACGGTCTCCTCGCTGTCCAGGGCCCGACGGCGAATAGGAGCGGCACCGCTGCGGCGGCTGTTCGAGATCCTCGCCGGGCCCGTCGCCCACCTCGGGCAGCCCGGTTCGTTCTATCGAGGGCTTCGGACCGTGGCCGTGGACGGCACCTTGCTGCACGTGCCCGACGAGGAGGCACTCACCTGGCGCTATCTAAAGCGGACAGGCGAAATCATGGAGTTCGGCTACCCGCTGCTGCGACTCGTGGTCCTGGTCGAGTGCGGCACCCGTGCCGTGCTGGCCGCCGTGTTCGGCCCGGAGAGTGACGGCGAACTCACGTACGCAGGACGCCTGTTGAGCGTGCTGGACCGCACGATGCTTCTGCTGGCTGATGCCGGCTTCGACGGAGCCGAGTTCGCCCGGGACGTCCAGGCCACCGGCGCCCAGTTCCTGGTGCGCTCCTCTGCCCGCCACATCCCCACCCCCTTCCGGCACCTGGGCGACGGCTCCTACCTGGCCCGGATCGGCTACGGAGTCCTGCCCGTCCTACTGAGCGTCCGCGTCATCAAGGCGTCCGTCACTGCAACCCTGGCCGACGGCACCGTCCGCACCGAGCAGTGGCGCCTGCTCACCAGCCTCCTCGACCCGGCCGCCCACCCAGCCGCCAGGCTGGTGGACCTCTATCACGAGCGGTGGCAGTCGGAGACGACGTATTTCTCGATCAAGGCGACCATGCTGGACGGCCGTGTCCTGCGCTCCCGCAGCCTGACCGGCCTCGACCAGGAGATCTACGCCCTGCTCACCACCTACCAGGCCCTGATCCGCGCCGCCGCCGACACCGCCTGCACCCGGCCCGGCCTGGACATGGACCGCATCAGCTTCACCGTCCTGCAGACCACCGCCGCCGACACCGTCACCACCGCGACCGGAATCCTGCCCCCGGCCGGTCCCGCCGACCTCGTTGGCGCCATCGGCAGGGCCGCCCTCGAGGCCCCGCACCCCGCCCGCCACCGGCACCGCGTCAAGGCCCGCACCCGCAAGAACCCCACCAGCAAGTACGGACCGAACGCCGGACAACACCCCACGACCAGCCAGAACTACACCATCCACACCGCTATCACGTTCTTCGAGCACGGACTTGCGCACCGCTCGCGAGAGTAAACGCAACGGTGTGACTCTGTTGGTGATCTTCGGCGAGTGCTGACAGTCGCTTCGGTCGGTGCTTCAGTGGAGACAGCGGGGCGGTGCCGAGGTCGGGGCGGGCCTGATGTCGTTGCAGCCAGGGGACTACCAGCGGATTCCGGCGCGGACTGTGCGCACGGCGTGGGCGGCTTGCCCGAAGGGAACCCCCGTGATGCTGGTGCGGGATCGCCTCGATGTGCTGTTCGAGGACGAGAAGTTCGCGGATCTCTATCCCGCTGATGGGCGGCCGGGGTTCTCACCGGGGCAGCTCGCGCTGGTGTCGGTGCTCCAGTTCGCCGAGGACCTGTCGGACCGGGCGGCTGCTCAGGCGGTGCGCACTCGGATCGACTGGAAGTACGCCCTGGGGCTGGAGTTGGAGGACACCGGGTTCGACTACTCGCTGCTGAGCGATTTCCGCGCCCGCCTGGTGCAAGGCGACGCGGCGGACCGGATGTTGCGTGTGATGCTCACGCGGCTGACCGAGGCGGGATTGCTGAAGTCCGGCGGGCGGCAGCGTACCGACGCGACGTATGTCCTGGCCGCGGTGCGACGCCTCAGTCGCCTGGAGTTGGCCGGGGAGAGCCTGCGCGCGGCCCTGGAGGAACTGGCCGTGATCGCGCCGGGGTGGCTGCAGCCGCTGATCGAACCCGAGTGGGACAAGCGGTACGGGCGGAAGATGGAGATCAGGAAGGTGCCCGGTGGACCGGAGGCCGTGATCGCGCGGGCGGAGACTTTCGGACGGGACGGGCAGAAGGTGCTGGCCGCCCTGTGGTCCCCCGACGCACCGGGCCGGCTGCGGACTCTGCCCCAGGTGGAGGTTCTGCGACAGGTGTGGGTCCACCACTACTACTGGGACGAGGAAGGACAGCTCCGCTGGCGTGACGGGCACGCGCTGCCACCAGCGAGCCTGCGCTTCGACTCCCCCTACGACACCGACGCGCACTACTGCACCAAGAACGGCACCGAGTGGAGCGGCTATCGCGTGCACTACACCGAGACCTGCGAGGAACAGCGGCCCGAGATCGTGGTGCACGTCGCCACCACGATCGCCCCGGTCCAGGACGGTCAGCTCACTGAGCAGATCCACGACGACCTGGCCCAGACCGCCCTGGCTCCGGCCGAGCACGTGGTCGATGCCGCCTACATCACCCCGGCCCATGTCCAACGCGCCCAGCAGGCCCATGGGATCACACTGCTCGGCCCGATCGTCGCCGACCACAGCCACCAGGCCAAGAGCGGCGAGGGCTTCGGGAAGTCCGCGTTCGCGATCGACTGGGACCTCCGACAGGCAACGTGCCCCCGCGAAAAGACCAGCACCCCGGCGAGGACGCTCCGCATCAAGGGCCACGAGTACCTCCAGTTCCGCTTCGCCACGGCCGACTGCCTGGCCTGCCCGGACCGTCACCCGTGCACCGCCTCGGCCACCAGGCCCCGCTCGATCGCCCTGCTCCCACGGCCGCTGCACGAGATCCAGGTCCAAAACCGCCTCGACCAGCAGACCGAGCAGTGGCAACGACGCTATGCCGTCCGCGCCGGCATTGAGGCGACGCTCTCCCAGACCGTCCGGAGCAACGGCCTACGGCGTACGCGCTACCGCGGGCTCGCCAAGACACATGTTCAACACGTACTCACCGCTATGGCCTGCGACCTCACCCGCACCGCCGACTGGATCGCCGAAACACCCCGAGGGCGTACACGATCAAGCCGCTTCCACACTCTCTGCACCGCAGCCGCCGGATAACCCTGAAGGGTCTTGTCAACTTGGTGGGGTTCGAAGTGTGTTGGGCTTGACGGGGCGAATGGAGCCGTCGGCCGGTGCTGCGGTCAGGGTGCCGCAGGTACGCCTGTGATCTTGTTCCAGATCGTGAAGCGGATGGTCATCTCGGCGCGGTAGTCGGGGGCGGTCAGAAGGTGGCGGCGGGGCCGGAAGTGTGGCGAGACGGCGCTGAACACCGAGAGGAATTTCTGGGCGCTGGTGGGTGAGCGGAAGCCCTTCATGGCGCGTTCGCGCTGGCGGGTCGGCTGGTGGGAGTTCTCCGCCCGGTTGTTCAGGTACTTGGACTGCCGGTGCTCGACGGAGCGCATCAGCTCGCGGTGGGCGACGCCGTAGCTGCGGAGCTTGTCGGTGACCAGAGCCCGCGGCACCCGGCACTGCTTCTTCATCAGCTTGGCCATGAACCGCCTGGCGGCCTTGGCGTCGCGCCTGCTCTGGACAAGGACGTCCAGCACGTTGCCGTCCTGGTCGACCGCGCGCCACAGGTATCGCCGCTCGCCGTTGATCTTTACGAACACCTCGTCCAGGTGCCACTTGTCACCGGCCCGGGGCTTTCGGCGGCGCAGCCCGGCCGCGTACGCGGGTCCGAACTTGGCGCACCACTGGCGGATCGTCTCGTAGGAGACGATCACGCCGCGGGCGAGCATGAGCTCCTCAACCTCGCGGAAGCTCAGCGGGAAGCGGTGATACAGCCACACGCAGTGGGCGATGATCTCCGCCGGGTACCGGAACCCCTTATACGACGGCGACCCCGCGTCCAAGACTGCCCTCCCCGCGATTCACAACCCCAAGATCATCCCAGATCTCAGCCAAGTTGACGACGCCCCCGCAGATAAACCTGCCCCCACCGGCGCTGATCCTTGCGCGCGAACGGCTCGAACACCTCCGCCGCGAACGCCTCCAACTCACCACGCACCACAGCAATCTCGTCCGGAGTCACACACTCTCAACGCCACACCGGGCCGACAGGACACGCACCACAACAACCGACGGGTCTGTAAAGCGAGCGGTGTAACTGGGGTTGGTGTGGCTAGAGTTGGCCTGCGGTGAGGCGGCCGTCGAAGGCCAGGTCGAAGGCGTTCATGG
>NZ_JBEYFS010000420.1:3814-5030 GCF_040634475.1 Streptomyces sp. NPDC007095 | reverse complement strand
ACACAGTGGACGCGAGCAACTGAGGACAAGCCCTCGGCCTATTAGTACCGGTCACCTCCAGCGGTTACCCGCCTTCCAGATCCGGCCTATCAACCCAGTCGTCTACTGGGAGCCTTAACCCCTCAAAGGGGGTGGGAATACTCATCTCGAAGCAGGCTTCCCGCTTAGATGCTTTCAGCGGTTATCCCTCCCGAACGTAGCCAACCAGCCATGCCCTTGGCAGGACAACTGGCACACCAGAGGTTCGTCCGTCCCGGTCCTCTCGTACTAGGGACAGCCCTTCTCAATATTCCTACGCGCACAGCGGATAGGGACCGAACTGTCTCACGACGTTCTAAACCCAGCTCGCGTACCGCTTTAATGGGCGAACAGCCCAACCCTTGGGACCGACTCCAGCCCCAGGATGCGACGAGCCGACATCGAGGTGCCAAACCATCCCGTCGATATGGACTCTTGGGGAAGATCAGCCTGTTATCCCCGGGGTACCTTTTATCCGTTGAGCGACGGCGCTTCCACAAGCCACCGCCGGATCACTAGTCCCGACTTTCGTCCCTGCTCGACCCGTCGGTCTCACAGTCAAGCTCCCTTGTGCACTTACACTCAACACCTGATTACCAACCAGGCTGAGGGAACCTTTGGGCGCCTCCGTTACTCTTTAGGAGGCAACCGCCCCAGTTAAACTACCCATCAGACACTGTCCCTGATCCGGATCACGGACCCAGGTTAGACATCCAGCACGACCAGAGTGGTATTTCAACGACGACTCCACAACAGCTGGCGCTGCCGCTTCAAAGTCTCCCACCTATCCTACACAAGCCGAACCGAACACCAATATCAAACTGTAGTAAAGGTCCCGGGGTCTTTCCGTCCTGCTGCGCGAAACGAGCATCTTTACTCGTAGTGCAATTTCACCGGGCCTATGGTTGAGACAGTCGAGAAGTCGTTACGCCATTCGTGCAGGTCGGAACTTACCCGACAAGGAATTTCGCTACCTTAGGATGGTTATAGTTACCACCGCCGTTTACTGGCGCTTAAGTTCTCAGCTTCGCCACCCCGAAGAGTGACTAACCGGTCCCCTTAACGTTCCAGCACCGGGCAGGCGTCAGTCCGTATACATCGCCTTACGGCTTCGCACGGACCTGTGTTTTTAGTAAACAGTCGCTTCTCGCTGGTCTCTGCGGCCACCCCCAGCTCAGAGTGCAAGACTCATCACCAG
>NZ_JBEYFS010000420.1:1729-3717 GCF_040634475.1 Streptomyces sp. NPDC007095 | reverse complement strand
GGTGATGGCCCCCCTTCTCCCGAAGTTACGGGGGCATTTTGCCGAGTTCCTTAACCATAGTTCACCCGAACGCCTCGGTATTCTCTACCTGACCACCTGAGTCGGTTTAGGGTACGGGCCGCCATGAAACTCGCTAGAGGCTTTTCTCGACAGCATAGGATCATCCACTTCACCACAATCGGCTCGGCATCAGGTCTCAGACTATGTGCCAGGCGGATTTACCTACCTGACGTCCTACACCCTTACCCCGGGACAACCACCGCCCGGGATGGACTACCTTCCTGCGTCACCCCATCACTCACCTACTGCAGGTCTGGTCCGTCGGCTCCACCACTCCCCTTTGCCCGAAGGCTCCGGGGCGGCTTCACGGACTTAGCATCGCCTGGTTCAATGTTTGACGCTTCACAGCGGGTACCGGAATATCAACCGGTTATCCATCGACTACGCCTGTCGGCCTCGCCTTAGGTCCCGACTTACCCTGGGCAGATCAGCTTGACCCAGGAACCCTTAGTCAATCGGCGCACACGTTTCTCACGTGTGTATCGCTACTCATGCCTGCATTCTCACTCGTGAACCGTCCACCACTGCCTTCCGGCGCGGCTTCACCCGGCACACGACGCTCCCCTACCCATCACAGCCGCCGTTGGGCGTATTGCTGCAATGACACGACTTCGGCGGTACGCTTGAGCCCCGCTACATTGTCGGCGCGGAATCACTAGACCAGTGAGCTATTACGCACTCTTTCAAGGGTGGCTGCTTCTAAGCCAACCTCCTGGTTGTCTGTGCGACTCCACATCCTTTCCCACTTAGCGTACGCTTAGGGGCCTTAGTCGATGCTCTGGGCTGTTTCCCTCTCGACCATGGAGCTTATCCCCCACAGTCTCACTGCCGCGCTCTCACTTACCGGCATTCGGAGTTTGGCTAAGGTCAGTAACCCGGTAGGGCCCATCGCCTATCCAGTGCTCTACCTCCGGCAAGAAACACACGACGCTGCACCTAAATGCATTTCGGGGAGAACCAGCTATCACGGAGTTTGATTGGCCTTTCACCCCTAACCACAGGTCATCCCCCAGGTTTTCAACCCTGGTGGGTTCGGTCCTCCACGACCTCTTACAGCCGCTTCAACCTGCCCATGGCTAGATCACTCCGCTTCGGGTCTTGAGCGCGCTACTAAATCGCCCTATTCGGACTCGCTTTCGCTACGGCTTCCCCACACGGGTTAACCTCGCAACACACCGCAAACTCGCAGGCTCATTCTTCAAAAGGCACGCAGTCACGACGCACTGAGTAAACTCAATGCGCGACGCTCCCACGGCTTGTAGGCACACGGTTTCAGGTACTATTTCACTCCGCTCCCGCGGTACTTTTCACCATTCCCTCACGGTACTATCCGCTATCGGTCACCAGGGAATATTTAGGCTTAGCGGGTGGTCCCGCCAGATTCACACGGGATTTCTCGGGCCCCGTGCTACTTGGGTGTTTCTCAAACGAGCCGTTGACGTTTCGACTACGGGGGTCTTACCCTCTACGCCGGACCTTTCGCATGTCCTTCGCCTACATCAACGGTTTCTGACTCGTCTCACGGCCGGCAGACCGTGAAAGAGAAATCCCACAACCCCACATACGCAACCCCTGCCGGGTCTCACACGCATATGGTTTGGCCTCATCCAGTTTCGCTCGCCACTACTCCCGGAATCACGGTTGTTTTCTCTTCCTGCGGGTACTGAGATGTTTCACTTCCCCGCGTTCCCTCCACTTGCCCTATGTGTTCAGGCAAGGGTGACAGCCCATGACGACTGCCGGGTTTCCCCATTCGGAAACCCCCGGATCAAAGCCTGGTTGACGACTCCCCGGGGACTATCGTGGCCTCCCACGTCCTTCATCGGTTCCTGGTGCCAAGGCATCCACCGTGCGCCCTTAAAAACTTGGCCACAGATGCTCGCGTCCACTGTGCAGTTCTCAAACAACGACCAACCACCCATCACCCC
>NZ_JBEYFS010000419.1:0-5054 GCF_040634475.1 Streptomyces sp. NPDC007095 | reverse complement strand
AACCGGCAGACCCCGACACCCGGAGCCTCCACGGCCACCGGGCACCCGGCCCTGCCCACACCCACCCTGACCAGGCTCTATTTACGCGTCAGAGCGGGTTTCCCGCCAGAACGGCACGTAGGGCCGACGGTCACCGACCGTCGGCCCTACGGCGTTCACGGCGCCGTATCAGATCATGCGCGGCCGTTACTGGAAGGAGCCGCGGCGCTCCTCTGCGAGCGGTACCCGCCGTGGAAGGCGCCCTCGCCCGCCGGATACGCCGACACCCACGCGCGGGACAAGAGCCTGTATCCGTCGTGGCCGGCGGACTCGTACCTGACCGCCGGAGAGGTCGAGCAGGCGGCCGCCGCCACGGGCCGGGTACTGGGTCTGGCCGCCGAAGGCGAGGGTCCGAGTCCTACTCGGCAGCAGGAAGCGGCGATGCGGTCGCGACCGCCCAGCCCAGGAAAGCCTCGGACCCGGCCACGACGGCCACCGCGAAAACCTCCGGGTTCTTCCACGGATGGTGTGCCACAAGGTGAGCCTTCAGTTCGGCGAACCGATCAGCGTGGTCCAGTCCAGTCCAGTCCAGTCCAGTCCAGTCCAGTCCAGCCGAGTCGATCCCACCGCACCGAAGCGGCCCAAGCCGACTCCAGTAAATGCACGGTCCTCCTCGTACGAGAGCACGACCGCGCAATCGCCGATCGCGGCCAGGACCTCAGCGATTACCTCAGGGCGCGTCCCGTGGCCGCTTCTGGCGGTCAAGACATCCTCCATACCGGGCCAGTCCCGGTTGATGGCCGGGCATGCTCATCATCGTGAGCGCCTACAGCAGCGACCAGGACTTGAACGTCACCGACGCCACCGGGAACGGTGTCGAGGTGGACGTGGCCACCAACTTGACGAACGGCACCGTTCGGCTGTCGGTGCTGTGGACCGACGAGATCTACTTGTGCCCTGATGACGCCGAACGCGTGGCTCAGGCCCTTCTCCGCGCCGCTGAGCGCGGCCGTCGCATCGCCGGACCTCGAAGCACGGGACCGGACAACCCCTACGCCAGCCAGTGAGTTACAGCTTTCCCCACCGGGTCAAGGCGACTCGCTCCGCTCCCCGCGCTGCACGGCCTCCGGCCGCCCTGCGCTCCTGTCTGCGCCTCGTTATCGTGGAGCATCACACACTCACTCGGGGGGCCGTCCGTGATCGAGCTCGGCGTGCTATTCGGTCTGTTGGTGGCAGCGGTACTGGTCCTGCTCTTCGTGCTCCTGCGCCGAAGAAACGGCAACACGGAGAACGTCGACGGTCGCCTGATCGAGCAAGCACGGCGGCTGCAGGCGCACAACGACAGGGTCTCCTACAACGCCGCCTCGGTGCACGGCTCTTCGCCCACCATGACCGACCACTACCGCCCCTAACCCCACGGGGACCATCGGAGCTTGTGCGAGGACTCGGAGAACACACAGGCCAGCGTTCCGCCAGGCCAGGTCGCACCTGGTGGCGCGATTTTCAAACTGGCGTTCAAAGATCGAGGCGGCCCGTGCCACAGCCGTGCCACATCAGGCGGTCGGCCGAGGTCAATGATGGTGCGTCTTGAGAAGACCGTCGGGGCGGCGTTCCTCAGGGCGGCTTCAGGACCGCCGCGCGACTTCTTCGTCCACGACGTGCGCACCCGTTGAACGACGGCATTCATCGGCTCGACCATCCGGCATGGCGCCGCATCGCGGCCACGGAGTCAGGTGCCGTGCCAGACCTGTGCCGGATCGAGCGTTCACCAGGAGGTGCCGAGCGGTGGTGATCGGACGTGCTTCGCTCGCGCGCCGGGCGCCGCCGTCGGTGAGGGTCGGCTCAGGACACGGACTTGGCGGTGACGCGGGCGCGCAAGGCATCGCGGACGGTGGGCCATTCGTCGGCGAGCAGGCTGTAGTACAGGGAGTCGCGGCGAGTGCCGTCCGGGCGGCGCATATGGCTGCGCAGGGTGCCTTCGTGTACCAGGCCGAGGCGGGACAGGGCCTGCTGGGAGCGCACATTGAGGTTGTCGGTGCGCAGGGCCAGCCGGGCCAGGCGCAGGTCCTCGAAGGCGTGGGTGAACAGCAGCAGTTTGGACTCGACGTTGTAGGGGCCGCCCCAGCAGGAACGGTCGAACCAGGTCGCGCCGATCTCGGTGCGGCTCTCGGTCAGGTCGAGGTCGTACATGCTGGTCGAGCCGATCACCGTGCCGTCGTCACGGCGTTGCACCGCGAAGCAGCGCCGTGTCGGGTCGGCGGTCATCTCGCCGAGCCACTCGCGCAGTTGGGCCACGGTCTCGGGTCGTGCCCGGGGCATCCATCGCCAGACCTCGGGGTCGGACGCCGACGGGAAGAGAGCCTCGGCGTGGTCGGGAGACAGACGGACGAGGCGGACGGCAGTGCCCTCAAGCGGCTGGTTGGTCATCGAAGCAGAATAGATCCGGTGACCAGTGACGATCTCCTCCTCATGGGCTTCCTCGCTGGAGTGCGACAGGGGTCGTACGGCGTCAGGCCGTCACCTTCGTGATGAACGCCGCCAGGTTCGTCACCGTTCGTTGGATCTTTTCCTCCAGCGTGAGTGACTCGTGGAGGCGGGCGCCGGCGCCCGCGTCCTTCTTGCCTCGCACGTACAGGGAGCAGGAGAGGTCGCTGCATATGTAGGCGCCGACCGAGTTGCCCTGCTGGCCGGCCTTGCCCGCCTTCGGGGCGACCATCAGGGAGACGCCGCCGGTGTGGGTGGTCAGGCACATCGAGCACATGCTGCGCCGGGTCTGCCAGGAGGTGGGGCTGGGGCTGCGCAGGACCAGGGCCTTGGGATGGCCGTTCAGTTCGAGGACGAGGTAGGTGCGTTCGGGGGACTGGGGGTCTCGCCAGCCGAGGTAGTCCAGGTCGTCCCAGGGGCGGTCGGTCAGATCGCGCGGGACGGACAGGCGCTTCGCCTCGCCCTTGGTGCAGTTCACGAACGCGGCGCGGATCTCTTGTTCGGTCAGCGGCTTCATGGGAGTCATGGTAAATTGCCTAAAGGTGTTAGGCAAATGTGTGAGCTGTTGTGGTGAATGGAAGGAAGGTTATGGTGCGCGTCGGGTTGACCACGGAACGTCTGGTGCTCGCGGGGGCCGAGCTGGCCGACGAGGTCGGCTTCGAACGGGTGACCGTCTCGGAGCTCGCCAGACGCTTCGACGTGAAGGTCGCGAGCCTGTACTCGCACGTGAAGAACTCCCAGGACCTCAAGACCCGGATCGCCCTGCTCGCCCTGGAGGAACTCGCCGACCGGGGCGCCGCCGCGCTGGCCGGGCGGGCCGGCAAGGACGCCCTGGCCGCTCTCGCGAACGTCTACCGCGACTACGCCAGGGAGTATCCCGGCCGCTACGCCGCCGCCCAGTTCAGGCTCGACCCGGAAGCGGCCGCAGCCAGCGCCGGTGGGCGGCACGCGCAGATGACGCGGGCGATCCTGCGTGGCTACGAGCTGACGGAGCCGGACCAGACGCACGCCGTTCGGCTGCTGGGCAGCTTCTTCCACGGCTACGTCAGCCTGGAGATGGGGGGAGGGTTCAGCCACAGCGCCCCCGACACGCAGGAGACCTGGGTGCGGATGCTGGACGCCCTCGACGCGCTGCTGCGGAACTGGCCCGCGAGCGCAGCGGCGACAACCGCAACCGCGCCCGCATCCGCCCTCTGATCGCTCCGCCGGGATCGTCCCTCGGGTCGATTCCGGCACCCGAGAGTCCCGATGGAGACACCGAAGTCATGACCACCACCGACCACGACTGGATCACCACGCCCGTCACCGCCGACCTCCTGCGCGGCGCCCTCGACCTGGAGCCCACCGGACACGGTGTCCTCCCGCACCGGCTGCCCGCCCGGGCCCGCAGACAGATCCCCGACGGACAGCTCGCCATGGCCGAGGCCCAGCCCTCCGGCGTACGGCTGGTCTTCCGTACCCGGGCCACCGCCGTCGAGCTGGACACGTTGCCCACCAAGCTCGTCTACGTGGGTGCGCCGCCGCGTCCGGACGGTGTGTACGAGTTGGTCGTCGACGGCCGGCCGGCGGGGCAGGCGAGCGTGATCGGCGGCAACGCGATGACCATCGACATGGCCACCGGAGCGGCCTCGACCCGGCAGGGAGCGGTCGGCACCCTCCGTTTCGACGGTCTGTCCGACGGCGTCAAGGACGTCGAGATCTGGCTGCCGCACAACGAGACCACCGAATTGGTGGCCCTGCGCACCGATGCCCCCGTCGAGCCCGTGCCGGACCGGGGACGCAAGGTGTGGCTGCATCACGGCAGCTCGATCAGTCACGGTTCCAACGCCGACGGGCCCACCTCCACCTGGCCCGCGCTCGCCGCCTCCCTCGCCGGCGTGGAACTGATCAATCTGGGGTTGAGCGGGAGCGCTCTGCTCGATCCGTTCACCGCGCGGGCCATGAGGGACACCGCCGCCGACCTGATCAGCGTCAAGATCGGGATCAATCTGGTCAACACCGATGCGATGCGGTTGCGTGCCTTCGGCCCGGCGGTGCACGGCTTTCTCGACACCGTCCGTGAGGGGCATCCCACCACGCCGCTGCTGGTCGTCTCGCCTCTTCTCTGTCCCATCCATGAGGACACGCCAGGGCCCAGCGCCCCGGACCTCTCCGATCTCGGTGCGGGGCGGCTGCGGTTCCTGGCCGCGGGGGATCCGGCGGAGCGCGCGAGCGGGAAACTGACGTTGCGTGTCATCCGCGACGAACTGGCCCGGATCGTGGAGCAGCGGGCGGCCGAGGACCCGAACCTGCACTACCTGGACGGCCTGGACCTCTACGGTGAGGCCGACTTCGCCGAGCTGCCGCTGCCCGACCGGCTCCACCCGGACGCCGCCACCCATCGCCGTATCGGCGAACGCTTCGCCAAGCTGGCCTTCACCACCCAGGGCGCCTTCGCCTGGTTCACGTAGGCCTTCGTCCGGTTCACCTACGCCGTCGCCTGGTTCACGTACGCCGTCGTCTAGTGCCGCGGCAGGCAACGTTTGCCCGTCAAGGAGCGGCGTCCGGTGCGTGCTCTCGGCGTGCCGGCCGGAAGTCCTCGTACTGGACGT
>NZ_JBEYFS010000418.1:0-5128 GCF_040634475.1 Streptomyces sp. NPDC007095 | reverse complement strand
TACGAGGGCCTGTGCCCGGCACGCCGAGAGCACGCACCTGACGCCGCAGGACCCGCCCTCCGGGCGGACGACGGGAATTTGACGACAGGACCTAGGGACACCCGACCAGGGCCACCGCCGCTGACCTGGGCTCCGGAGCGTACGGACGTTCCGGAGCCCCTCCGGACGGCGGGTAAACTCCGTCCACGTGACTGCCGCGCCTGCAAAGCCCCGTATCCCCAACGTCCTCGCCGGACGTTACGCCTCCGCCGAGCTCGCCACGCTCTGGTCCCCCGAGCAGAAGGTGAAGCTGGAGCGTCAGCTCTGGCTCGCCGTGCTGCGGGCGCAGAAGGACCTCGGCATCGAGGTCCCGGACGCCGCGATCGCCGACTACGAGCGCGTCCTCGACCAGGTCGACCTGGCCTCGATCGCCGAGCGCGAGAAGGTCACGCGGCACGACGTCAAGGCGCGGATCGAGGAGTTCAACGACCTCGCCGGGCATGAGCACGTGCACAAGGGCATGACGTCCCGGGACCTCACCGAGAACGTCGAGCAGCTGCAGATCCGGCTCTCGCTGGAGCTGATGCGCGACCGTACGGTGGCCGTCCTGGCGCGGCTCGGCAAGCTGGCGGGCGAGTACGCCGAGCTGGTCATGGCCGGCCGCTCGCACAACGTGGCCGCCCAGGCAACCACTCTCGGCAAGCGCTTCGCGACCGCGGCGGACGAGCTGCTCGTCGCGTACGGCCGCGTCGACGAGCTGCTCGGCCGCTACCCGCTGCGCGGCATCAAGGGCCCGGTCGGCACCGCGCAGGACATGCTCGACCTGCTGGGCGGGGACGCGGCGAAGCTCGCCGAGCTGGAGCAGCGGATCGCCGGGCACCTCGGCTTCGCGCAGGCCTTCACCTCCGTCGGCCAGGTCTACCCGCGCTCGCTGGACTACGAGGTCGTGACCGCGCTGGTGCAGCTGGCTGCCGCGCCGTCCTCGACGGCCAAGACGATCCGGCTGATGGCCGGGCACGAGCTGGTGACCGAGGGCTTCAAGCCGGGCCAGGTCGGCTCCTCGGCGATGCCGCACAAGATGAACACCCGCTCCTGCGAGCGTGTCAACGGCCTCATGGTCATCCTGCGCGGCTACGCCTCGATGACCGGCGAGCTGGCGGGCGACCAGTGGAACGAGGGCGACGTGTCCTGCTCGGTGGTCCGCCGGGTCGCGCTGCCCGACGCGTTCTTCGCGCTGGACGGTCTGCTGGAGACCTTCCTCACCGTCCTCGACGAGTTCGGCGCCTTCCCGGCCGTCGTCGCGCGCGAGCTGGACCGCTACCTGCCGTTCCTCGCGACGACCAAGGTCCTGATGGGCGCGGTGCGCGCGGGCGTCGGCCGTGAGGTCGCGCACGAGGCGATCAAGGAGAACGCCGTCGCCTCCGCGCTCGCCATGCGCGAACAGGGCGCCGAGCGCAACGAGCTCCTCGACAAGCTCGCCGCCGACGAACGCATTCCGCTCGACCGCGCGCAGCTGGATGAGCTGATGGCCGACAAGCTGTCGTTCACCGGTGCCGCGGCCGACCAGGTCGCCGCCGTCGTCGGCCGCATCGAGGAGATCGTGAAGCAGCACCCGGAGGCCGCGGGCTACACGCCGGGGGCGATCCTCTGACGCGGCTCACTCCCGCGGACCTTGAGGCCGCCCGCGACCGGCTGGTGCCGGATGTCGTCGGGGACGGCCTCAAGGTGCTTTTCTGCGGCATCAATCCAGGGTTGATGACCGCCGCCACGGGCCATCACTTCGCCCGTCCCGGCAACCGGTTCTGGCCCGTGCTGCATCTGTCGGGGTTCACGCCCCGGCTGATGAAGCCGTCGGAGCAGGGCGAGTTGCCGTCGCACGGGCTCGGCATCACGAACGTGGTGGCGCGCGCGACCGCCCGGGCCGACGAGCTGTCCGCGGAGGAGTACCGCGAGGGCGGACGGCTGCTGAGCGCCAAGGTGGAGCGGCTGCGGCCGGGGTGGCTGGCGGTGGTGGGAGTGACCGCCTACAGGGCGGCCTTCGAAGACCGGAAGGCCGTGATCGGCCCGCAGGAGCGGACGATCGGGGACACCCGGGTCTGGGTGCTGCCCAACCCGAGCGGGCTCAACGCGCACTGGACGGCGGCGACGATGGCGCAGGAGTTCGGACGGTTGCGGGTGGCTGCGGCCGAGGGGTAGCGGATCAGGTCACGGCGGGTCGATCTCGGTGATCACGGCCAGGAGCTGGAACGGCCACTCCTTGTCCCACTGCGAGACACCGAGGGCGACCCAGCGGTCGTGCCCGGTCGCCTTCCAGAGGTGCACATCGGGCACATGCCCGCTCACGATGCCCCAGGGCTCGGGTATGTCCTCCCCGTCCATCGTCCGGTCGAGCACGCTCGACAGGCTGAAGACCTGCGGAGGCCCCCAGCGGTGGGTGAGCAGCACCGAAAGACCGTCCCGGTCGGCCTCGTACTGCTCCGCCGTCTCCTCCCGTGCCGTGCCGTCGTCCTCCCAGAATTCCTCGCTCGTCGCTAACTCGGCGATGTGATAGCCGGGTCCCGCGTCGCCGACGTCCGAACGGCCGTGCTCACGGGGGAAGTCCTCGGAGCACAGCCGCAGGATCGTGGCGAGGTGCTGCGCGCTGGTCATGAGGTCCAGTAAAGCGGCTGCCACTGACAATTGCCGTGCCGTCAGGCGTCCCTGCGCCGCAGGCACCACGCACCCGCCGCGAGGGCCGCCGCCGTCCAGGCCGCGGTCACCGTGAGCCCGGTCCAGGGGCCGAGTGCGCCGTCCCACGTCTCGTGGAGCACCACTTGGCCCGCCCGGTCCGGCAGGAAGTCGGCCACGCCGCCCGACATTCCGCCGATCACGAAGGAGACGATCAGGAGGAACGGGACCAGGATGCCCAGCGTGGCGACCGCGCTGCGCAGTACGGCCGTGAGCCCGGCGGCGAACAGGGCCATCAGCGCCAGGTAGAGGCCGCAGCCCACGGCCCCGCGCATCCCTTCGCCCCACGTCAGCCCGCTCGCCCTGGATCCGAGGACCGCCTTGCCCACGACCAGGCTCACGAGCCCGGTCACCAGGCCGACGGCCAGCGCGGGAACCCCGATCGCCACCGTCTTGGCCGTGAACCACCGCCCCCGCCGGGGCACCGCGGCCAGCGACACCCGCAGCGCGCCGCCCCGGAACTCGGCCGCGACGGCCTGCGCGCCGAACGTGATCGCCGCGATCTGCCCGAAGCTCACGCCGAAGAGCGCCGAGAACAGCGGGTCGAAGTCCTGGCCCCCGGAGTCGTCGAGACCGGCGAGCGCGGAGAACGCCGCCGTCGCGAGGAGCACGGCGAGCAGTCCCGCGACGAGGGACCGCAGCGTACGGATCTTGATCCACTCCGCGTGGAGCACGGGTGCGAAGGTCATGACCTGGCCTCCTGGGGAAGGGTAGGCGACGGCACGGTGGTGAACTCGGAGTCGGCGGCCGTCAGATCCAGGTACGCCTGCTCCAACGTGCCCTCCTCCGCAGCGAGTTCGAGGATCGGCAGGCCCGCGCCCGAGGCGAGGAGCCCGATGTCCTCCACACGTGCGTGCGGGACGGTCCACCGTCCGTCCGCACCCTCGACGGCCTCATGACCGTGGCGTGCGAGCAGCGCGCCGAGAGCGGCGCCGTCCGTGGTGCGCACCCGCACCCGGGGCCGCACGCGCGCGTGGATGAACTCCCGCAGGGGTGTGTCGGCGAGGAGTCTGCCCCGGCCGAGGACGACGAGGTGGTCGGCGAAGGACGCGGTCTCGTTCATGAGATGGCTGGAGACGAGCACCGTGCGGCCTTCGCGGGCCAGCCGGCGCAGCACCTCGCGGATCCAGATGATCCCTTCGGGGTCGAGCCCGTTCGACGGCTCGTCGAGCAGCACCACGGGCGGGTCACCGAGGAGTGCGGCCGCGATGCCCAGGCGCTGTCGCATGCCCAGGGAGTACGTGTTCACCCTGCGCCGTGCCACGGACGCGAGCCCCGCCTCCTCCAGCACGGCGTCCACCCGGCGTTCGGAGATGCGGTTGCTCACGGCGAGCGCCCGCAGATGGTCGCGCGCGGTGCGCGATCCGTGCGCGGCCCCTGCGTCGAGCAGTGCTCCGACCTGGCGCAGGGGCTCGTCGAACGTGGCGTAGGGCCGCCCGCCGACGGTGGCGGTGCCGGACGTGGGCCGGTCCAGGCCCAGGACGAGCCGCATGGTGGTGGACTTTCCGGCGCCGTTGGGTCCGAGGAAGCCGGTGACGCGGCCGGGAAGCACGCTGAAGATGAGGTCGTCCACGGCGCGCCGACTGCCGTACTCCTTGGTCAGGTTCTGGACGTCGATGCTGTTCATGGCCCCAGCCTGGCGGCCTTTGCGCGGTCGGTACTCCCCCGCCGGTGGAGTTCGTCTCCCCCGCTCGGGGGAAGCCGGTTGCCGGGGCCGGCTGGGACGATGGCGCGATGGCCCGCTTTCTGCGCCCGTTGCTCCTGGGGACCACCTACACACGCCTGCTGCATCTGTGGGTGCCGATGTTGTTCGTCAGCGTGTGGCTGTTCATCGACATGTCGAGGCCGTGGGTGCCCGCGGTGCTGTCGATCCCGCTGGGGCTGGTCCCGGCCGTGCGGCGGGGCGAGGGCGTGCAGGCGCGGTACATGCTGGCGCCGGACGAGCCGCAGGAGCGGGGCGACCGGGACGCGGCGATCTCGGTCGCGCCGTCGGCGACCTGGCGGGACCGGTTGCGGACCGTGCTGTGGCTCGAAGTACGGATGGGCCTCGGGGCGGTGGCGATGGGGGTCACCGTCTGGCTGCCGGCGACCGCCGTCGAACTGGCCGGGGCCGCCTCCGGTCGCCCCGTCGACGTCACACTGCTGCCGGTGTCGCCCCCGCCGTGGGCCTGCGCCCTGCTCGTACCCGTGCCGCTGCTCGCTCTGTACGGCGCGGTCGTCGGCCTCGGCGAGCTGGTCACGGCCATCGCGCGCCGGCTGCTGGGCCCCTCGCCCGCCGAGCGCCTCGCCGCCTTGGAGGAACGCACCGAACAGCTCCTGGAACGCACGCGCATCGCCCGTGAGCTGCACGACTCGATCGGGCACGCGCTGACCGTGGCGGTGGTGCAGGCGGGCGCGGCACGGGCGGCCGGCGACCCCGCGT
>NZ_JBEYFS010000417.1:0-5187 GCF_040634475.1 Streptomyces sp. NPDC007095 | reverse complement strand
CGCCCGCCCCACCACCCCTCCGGGCTCAACACCCGCGCCGCCGTGCCCGACCAGCCCTCCGGGCTCAACTCCAGCGCCGGGGTGCCCGACCAGCCCTCCGGGCTCAACTCCAGCGCCGGGGTGCCCGACCAGGCCTCCGGGCTCAACTCCAGCGCCGGGGTGCCCGACCAGCCCGCTGGACCGCGCGACCGTGCCAGAACGGATCGGCGCGCCGGGGTGCTTGATCAGTCTGCCGGGCCGCACGACCGGGCCGGGGCGGATCGGCGTGCCGAGGCGACCAACCAATCCGCCGGACCGCGTGACCGCATCGCACCGGATCAACTCGCCGGAGTGCCCGACCAGCCCGCCGGGCCGCGTGATCGCGCCGGAGCCGATCGACGCGTCGGCAAGGACGATCGGCCGGCCACGGGTGGCTGGCCGGACGCGCGCAGGCGACCTGACAGCCTCGGCCGATCCGACACCCTCGGCCGATCCGACACGCCCGGCCGATCCGACACCCTCGGCCGATCCGAGACGCCCGGCCGATCCGACACCCTCGGCCGATCCGAGACGCCCGGCCGATCCGACACGCCCGGCCGACCCGAGAGGGGAGGCTGGCCCGTCGCGGACCGGAGACCGGACACGCTCGGTCGGCCCGTCGCGGACCGGAGACCGGACACGCTCGGTCGGCCCGTCGCGGACCGGAGACCGGACACGCTCGGTCGGCCGGTCGCGGACCGCAGGTCGGACACGCTCGGTCGGTCGACCGTGGGCCGTGCGGCCGACACGCCCGGCAGGCCCGCGGCCTCGCCCTGGGAGCAGCCCGGTGAGCCGGGACACACCCATGATCCGCACGAGGTGACGGTTCAACTCGACGGAGTGGGACGGCGCAAGACGGAGGACTGGCTGGTTCAGCAGGCCAAGGACGCTCCCGGTGCCCAGGACGGCTCGGACGGCCCGGTGTTCGTCGACGAGTCCGGCCGCCGCAGCCGCAGGTTCCGCCGGCTCGGCATCCTCGTCGGCATCGCCTGCGCGGTGTACGCCGTCGTCATCGTCGCCACGCTGCTGTCCGGCAACTCCAACGCGCCCTGGCTGCCGGTGCCCGGCCAGCAGGACGACACGCCGGCCGGGAAGGTCGAGACCTCGCCACTGCCCACCGACTCGGTGTCGCCCTCCGGTTCGAGCGGCGCCGCACCCGGCGCGAGCGCCTCGGTGAGCGACGCTACGGCCCCGGCACCGGGCGTCAGCCCGACACCGGGCGCCTCCGCGAGCGCCACCGACCCGGGCACGTCCGCGGACCCGAAGCCCTCGACGTCCGTCACCACCAAGCCGAAGCCGAGCACCAGCACCACCAAGGACCCCATCACCCTGCCGTCCCTCCCGGTGTCCGACTCGCCCGACCCCAGCCCCTCCGAGGACGGCGCCGCCTCGCCGAGCCCCTCGGAGAGCACGGTCGGCGCCGGCGGCACCGGCACGGTCGCCGACGGCCCCGTAGAACCGGGCCCCATCGCGTCCGAGCCCGGCATCACCAGCTCCTCGTCCCCGGAGAACCCGGTGAGCCCGGCGACCCCGCAGAACCCGGAGAACATCCTCTGATGGCATCCCGCACCGACGCGCACGGGCCCGCTCCCCGCGCGCGGCGTCCGGCACCCGATGTCCGGCGCCGACGGCTGCCCATGCGGTGGCTGCTGCCCTCGCTGCTCCTCGTCGCCATGCTGGCGATGCTGATGCTGCGCGGCTATGTGCACAGCGAGATCCTCGCCGACCACCGCATCCAGCCCGAGGCCGCCACCGACAAGGTGCCGGACAAGATCCTCGACGGCGGCCCGGTCATCGACACCCGCGGTGGCCGCACGAACAGCCTGAACGTCCCTGACCACCGGCTCGTCCTCACCTTCGACGACGGCCCGGACCCCACCTGGACGCCCAAGGTCCTCGACGTTCTGAAGAAGCACCACGCCCACGCCGTCTTCTTCGTCACCGGCACCATGACCTCGCGCTATCCGGAGCTGGTGAAGCGCATGGTCGAGGAGGGCCACGAGGTCGGCCTGCACACCTTCAACCACCCCGACCTCTCCTTCCAGTCCACGAAGCGCATCGACTGGGAGCTCTCCCAGAACCAGCTGGCGCTGGCCGGCGCGGCGGGCATCCGCACCTCGCTCTTCCGCCCCCCGTACTCGTCCTTCGCGGACGCCATGGACAACAAGTCCTGGCCGGTGACGGAGTACATAGGCACGCGCGGTTACATCACCGTCGTCAACAACACCGACAGCGAGGACTGGCAGAAGCCGGGCGTCGACCAGATCATCCGCAACGCCACGCCCAAGGGCGGCAAGGGCGCGATCGTCCTGATGCACGACTCCGGCGGCGACCGCCACCAGACCGTGCAGGCGCTGGACAGGTTCCTGCCGGAGCTTCAGGAGCGGGGGTACCGGTTCCAGAACCTCACCGAGGCCCTCGACGCACCCAGCGCGTACACCCAGGTCACCGGCCTCGAACTGTGGAAGGGCAAGGCCTGGGTCTACCTGGTGCGGGCCTCCGACGACGTCACCGACGTCCTGGTCGTCGGCATCGCGATCATCGGCGTGCTCGTCTTCACCCGCTTCGGCATGATGCTCCTGCTCTCCGCCCTGCACGCCCGCCGGGTGCGGCGCAAGGACTTCCGCTGGGGTCCGGCGCCGGTCACCGAACCGGTGTCGGTGCTCGTGCCGGCGTACAACGAGGCCAAGTGCATAGAGAACACGGTCCGTTCCCTGATGGCGAGCGAACACCCCGTCGAAGTGCTCGTCGTCGACGACGGTTCGAGCGACGGCACGGCGCGGATCGTCGAGGACCTGCTGCTGCCGAACGTCCGTGTCGTGCGCCAGCACAACGCGGGCAAGCCCGCGGCCCTCAACCGGGGCCTGGTCAACGCCCGTCACGACATCGTCGTGATGATGGACGGCGACACGGTCTTCGAACCGGCCACCGTCCGCGAACTCGTCCAGCCGTTCGCCGACCCGGGCGTCGGCGCGGTCGCGGGCAACGCGAAGGTCGGCAACCGCGACTCCCTCATCGGGGCCTGGCAGCACATCGAGTACGTGATGGGCTTCAACCTCGACCGCCGGATGTACGACATCCTCGGCTGCATGCCGACCATCCCCGGCGCGGTCGGCGCCTTCCGCCGCTCCGCGCTGGAGAGGGCCGGCGGCATGAGCGACGACACGCTCGCCGAGGACACCGACATCACGATGGCCCTGCACCGCGACGGCTGGCGGGTCGTCTACGCGGAGAAGGCACGCGCGTGGACAGAGGCACCGGAGTCCGTCCAGCAGCTCTGGTCCCAGCGCTACCGCTGGTCGTACGGCACGATGCAGGCGATCTGGAAGCACCGCAGAGCGCTCGTCGAACGGGGCCCGTCGGGCCGCTTCGGCCGGGTGGGCCTGCCGCTGGTCTCGCTGTTCATGGTCCTGGCCCCGCTGCTGGCCCCGCTGATCGACGTCTTTCTGCTGTACGGGCTCGTCTTCGGCCCGACGCAGAAGACGGTCCTCGCGTGGCTGGGTGTCCTCGCCGTCCAGGTGGCCTGCGCGGCGTACGCCTTCCGGCTCGACCGTGAGCGCATGAGGTATCTCATCTCGCTCCCGCTCCAGCAGATCCTCTACCGGCAGTTGATGTACATGGTCCTCCTCCAGTCCTGGATCACCGCGCTCACCGGAGGCCGGCTGCGCTGGCAGAAGCTGCGGCGCACGGGCGTCGTGGAGGCACCGGGATCGATCCCGCGGCAGCGGGCGGCACAGAGCGGGAACGATCGGAGGCCGGTCGCATGACCACGCACGAGTACACGGCGGGTGCGACGCCGCCTCTGGGTTCGGCCCGGGTCCACCCCGCACCGGCACCATCGCCGACACCCGCGCCGGTACCAGCCCTGGGACCGACTCCGGGACCAGCCCCGGATTCCGCCCCGCGGTCCGCTTCCGCGCCCGAGAAGCCCGGCCGTGACCGCTACCTGGACCTGCTGCGCTCGATCGCCCTGGTCCGTGTGGTCGTCTACCACCTCTTCGGCTGGGCATGGCTGACGGTCGTCTTCCCCTCCATGGGCGTGATGTTCGCGCTGGCGGGCTCGCTGATGGCCCGCTCGCTCAGCCGCCCGGCCCTCGGTGTGATCCGCGGCCGCGTCCGCCGCCTCCTGCCGCCCCTGTGGGCGTTCAGCGCGGTGGCCCTCGCGCTGATGTTCGCGGGTGGCTGGAACGTGGTGAAGGACCCCGACAACGGCGGCACCTGGGGCCTCGTCAAGCTGATCGACTACGTCATTCCGATCGGCGCCCCGCCCTTCCCCTGGCACGTCGGCTCCAAGTCCGGCCTGCTGGAGGACACCTGGGCGGTCCAGGCGGCGGGCCCGCTCTGGTATCTGCGCGCCTATCTGTGGTTCGTGATCGCCTCGCCCCTGCTGCTGTGGGCCTTCCGCAGGGTGCCCTGGGCGACGCTGCTCGCCCCCCTCGCCCTGACGGCGGTCCTCGGCACCGGCCTGGTCACCATCCCCGGCGAGACGGGCAACGCGATCTCCGACTTCACGGTCTACGGCGGCTGCTGGGTCCTGGGCTTCGCCCACCACGAGGGCGTCCTGCAACGCGTCCCCCGCTATCTGGCGATCTCCTGCTCGGCCCTGCTCATGGCCTTCGGCCTGTGGTGGGCCTCGGGACATCTGGGCCCCGACGGCTGGGACCTGAACGACATCCCGCTCGCCCAGGCGGCCTGGTCCTTCGGCTTCGTCGTCATCCTGCTCCAGTACTCCCCGTCCTGGCAGGAACTCCCCGGCCGGCTGGCCCGCTGGGACAAGCTGATCACCCTGTCCAACAACCGGGCGGTCACGATCTACCTCTGGCACAACATGCTGATCATGGCCACGGTCCCGATCATCGACCAGGCCTACAACCTCCCGTTCATGCAGAGCGACAGCGCGGTGGCCGCGCTCGACTCCTCGTACATGGTGTGGATGTTCCTCCTGGTCTGGCCCCTCATCGGCCTGACGATCCTGGCCTTCGGCTGGATCGAGGACATCGCCGCCAAGCGCAGCCCGAGGCTGTGGCCCAACGGCGCGAAGAGGAAGCAGGGCGGCTCGCGGGGGAGCCACCGGGTCTAGTGCCGCGGCAGGCAACGTTTGCCCGTCAAGGAGCGGCGTCCGGTGCGTGCTCTCGGCGTGCCGGCCGGAAGTCCTCGTACTGGACGTAC
>NZ_JBEYFS010000416.1:0-5194 GCF_040634475.1 Streptomyces sp. NPDC007095 | reverse complement strand
GCGTTCGCTCGTCTGTATCGGTGACAGCGATTCGTTCGAGCCTCCAGAGGAGAAGCAACCCCCATGTTCCGTCACATGCGGCGCGGCGCGCAGCCCGTACGCCATCGCCGCCACGCGCCGGGCCGGGCGCTCGTCGTGCGCCCACCGGTCCACCGCCCGGCACACGGCCGAGGGCTCCTCCTCGGCGAGCGCGGCCAGCAGCTCGTCCCCGCGCCGGTGGGCGCGGTCGACCAGGGTGTCCGCGAGGTCGTCCGGGGCGCGCCGCCGGTGCGCGTACAGCAGGGCCTGCGCGGCGGTCGCCACGGTCGCGTGGGGTGCCGCGGGCAACGGCCGGTCGTCGTCGAACCAGGGGGTGAGGTGGGGTTGTACGGCGGTGGGGTCGGCGGCGAGGAGCCGGGCCACGGCGTCCAGGTAGCGCGGGGCCTCCGGGGGACGGCGGCGGTGGGCGCCTGAGACGGTGCGGGACCCCTCGGCCGGGCTCGCCTGACGCGGCGCCCCGTCCACGACGACCAGGCGCCTGAGCAGATCGAACCGCTCCGCCTCCGGCAGCGGCAGCGCCTCCCAGAAGGAGGGCCCGAATTCCGCCGGCACACCCCGGCCTTCGGTCCGCCACGCCACGATCCGCTCGGCGAGCAGCCGCAGCACCCTGGCGTACGGGGTCGCGTCGGGTACGCGCACCAGGACGTCGGCGAGGAGGTGGGTGGCCCACCAGGTGCCGTCCCCGGTCGGGACACCGTCGACGGTCGGGACACCATCGACGGTCGGGGTTGCGTCCCCGGTCGGGGTTGCGTCCCCGGTCGGAGTGGCCTCCCCGGTCGGAGTGGCCTCCCCGGTCGGAGTGGCCTCCCCGGTCGGAGTGGCCTCCCCGGTCGGAGTGGCGTCCCCGGTCGGAGTGGCGTCCCCGGTCGGGGCGGATTCCTCCTCCGCCAGCAGGTCGTCGACGGCCTCGACGAGGTCTTCGAGGCGGCGGGCCAGCGCACCGGCGCCCTGGTGCCGGGCCAGCAGGAGGAGGGCCTGTACGACGGGGCCGATGCGGTGGCGCGGGACGGACACGGAACGGCTCTGGGCGGATGGGTGTGCGGGCGTCCGCTGGGCAGGTACCCGCTCGGTACGCCAGGCTTCGCGGCGCTGGTGGACCAGGGCGTGCAGGGCCGGGTCCAAATCCAGGTGGGTGCCCTGGATCCAGTCGGCGAGCTCCTCGTGGGCGAACCTGTAGCCGCTCCCGGTGGGGACCAGGAGGCCCTCGGTGAGGACGGCGGAGGCCCAGCCGGTGATACGGCCCGGGCGGTGTCCCGGGGCGGGACCCCAGGGGAAGACGGCCTCGAAGGCCGTGCGGTCCAGCTGGCCCTGGCCGGGCCCCAGGCAGCGCCGCGCGGCCTCGTGCACCTGGCCACAGACCTGGGCGGCGAGCCTTCGTACGGCCGTGCCGCGCAGCCCGTTCGCCGCCGCGAGCCGGACCGCGACGCGCAGGCACATCAGGTCCAGATGGGCGGCGAAGACCTCGTCCCGGTCGAGTGGCCGGGTCGGCGCGTCAGGCAGCGCGGCGCGCACCTCCGCCAGCAGCCGCAACGTCAGCGGATGCCGCGCCTCGTCGGCCACCAGCGCACCCTCGGGGATCCCGGCCCGCGCACGGACCCGCCGCGCCTCCTCCTCGGTCAGCCCGCCCAGCCGGACGCAGGGCGGAAGCCACGGCTCCGGGTCGGTACCGGCCCGGTGCAGCGACTCCGCCGGGAACTGGTCCCCCGCCTGCTCCCAGTACTCGGCGCGGCAGGCGACGACGAGCCGCGCCCCGCTCGCCCGCAGCCACTCGGCCGTGCCCGCGGTCCACTCGGGCAACCGGCGGGCGAGGTCGGGCGGCATCTCCTCCGGTCCGTCGAGGAGGAGCAGCAGTGGTCGTCCGGCGGCCCGTGCCAGCCGGGCCAGCCGGTCGGGACCGATGTCGCCGAGCTCTCCGCCGTACCCGCCGGGCGGCAGCACCCCCGGCTCCCGGCGCGCCCTCTCCTCCGGGGCCGCCACGATCCGCCCCGCCCGCTCCAGTGCCCGGGTGGCCGCGTCGGCGACGGAGGTGTCCGTGGCGAGGAGGTCGGCGCCGCGCAGCCGGAGCGTGGGGGCCGGAGCGGCGCCGCGGGTGCGGCGGGCGGCGAGCGCCGCGAGTTCCGTCGTACGGCCGCTGCCGGGTGGGCCGACGAGGCCGAGGACGGCGGCCGGCCCGCTCTCGAAGGACGCGAACTCCCGTACGACGGCGGCCCGTTCCACGGTGGCGGGCGCCGCGCCGCCGGTGCCCGGCGAGGTCGCGGCCCCGGGGCCGTCCGATCCCACCGAGGTCGCCGTGAGTTCGAGTACGCCTGCCGGATTGAGATCGGCCCCGTACGCGGGGACGGTGGTGGCGTTGCGGTCGAGGAGTTCGGCGAGCGGACCCGTGACGCCGGGAGTGCGCAGGAGGACCGCGAAACCCGTCGCCCGGTGCTCGCTGTGCAGCGCGGTGCCGAGCACCCCGATCACCGCCCCGGTCGAGGCGTCGATGACCGGTCCCCCGGCCGCCCCGCCGCCCAGCCGGAGCGCGTCCGCGCCGGCCGTGCCGATCGCCAACTCCAGTGCCTCGTCGAGGCGATGGAAGCGATCGGTCGCCGCGTACGTCACGGTGGTGCTGCCCAGCACCCGGGCTTCGCGCCAGCCGCCCGCGGGGATGCTGACATACGTGCCGGTCTCGACCCTCTCGCGCACGGTGACGGGGAGCGGGTCGAGGCCGAGGCCCTCGGTGCGTACGAGCGCCAGATCGGTTTCGGGGAGCGGGGTCATGGCGTCGGCGGTCACCACACAGCTGCGGTCGCCGGGGGCGTGCAGCACGAGGCGGTCCAGACCGTCGACGGCCTCGTGGCTGGTGATCACCGTGCCGTGGTGGTCGGCGACGAAACCCGCGCCGCGCGGACGTCCGGCCAGGTCGCAGACGCGCACCAGGGTCTCGTCCCGCGCGCGGCGGGCGTCGTCCGGTGTCTGCTCGTTCCCGGCCCGCGGGCCCCGTCCCGCCATGCTCGAACCTCCCCGCCGTGCTCCTTCTTCCGACGGTAGGCGCCAAATGATCAGCGGGACAGATCACGCGAGAAACGCGCCCCCTTCCGCTCCCTCGGTTCACTCCGAGCGCCTGCCCGAAGGGGTGAATAGGGCAGAGCGGATGGATACACCCTTGGGTGGGGGAACCGAGGGGGGACCATGGAGCGGCGGGCACGAAACCCCGTGACCGCCGCTCCACGGGCAGGTGCCCGAGCACGAACAGGCGTCGGCCTCAGCCGAACACGGCGAGGCTCTTCGCCTTGCCCTTCTGTTCCTCCACCAGCGCGAGGAACTGGCCCTCGGCGTCGAACACAGCCACCGCGCCGACCCCCGCGTACTCCTCGGGGATCTCCAGGCGTACGCCGTTGAGCAGCAGCCGGGCCCGCTTGGTGTCCACGTCCCAGCGCGGGAACGCGGCCGCGGCGGCCTCGGCGATCGGCATCACGGTCAGCTCCTCCTGGAGCTGGTCGAGGGTGCGCGCGGAGTCGAGCTTGTACGGGCCGACGCGGGTGCGGCGCAGGGCGGTGAGGTGACCGCCGACGCCCAGGTCCGCGCCCAGGTCCCGGGCGAGCGCCCGGATGTACGTCCCGGACGAGCAGACCACGGAGACGACCAGGTCGAGCACCGGCGTGCCGTCCTCGGCCACGGCGTCCCGGATGTCGTACACCGCGAACGAGGAGACCGTCACCGGGCGGGCCGGGATCTCGAAGTCCTCGCCTTCGCGTGCCCGCTTGTACGAGCGCACGCCGTCGATCTTGATGGCGCTGACCTTGGACGGCACCTGCATGATCCGGCCGGTGAGCTTGGCGATCCCGGCGTCGATGGCCTCCCGGGTCACCCTGGCGGCGTCGGTGGACGAGATGATGTCGCCCTCGGCGTCGTCCGTCAGCGTGTCCTGGCCGAGCCGGATCGTCCCCAGGTACTCCTTCTCGGTGAGCGCGAGGTGCCCGAGGAGCTTGGTCGCCTTCTCGACACCGAGGACGAGCACGCCCGTCGCCATAGGGTCGAGGGTGCCGGCATGTCCGACGCGGCGGGTCCTGGCGATCCCGCGCATCTTGGCGACCACGTCGTGCGAAGTGAAGCCCGACGGCTTGTCGACGATGACAAGCCCGTCGGGCGTCTTGGTCTTCTGCGTCATTCCGCGGCGTCGCCGTCCGTCTCGTCGTCCTCGCCCGGCTTCTTGTACGGGTCCGCGTCACCGGCGAAGGTGGCACCGGCCGAGACCTCGCGCACCTTCGCGTCCGAGGCCCGCGCCTTGTCGAGCAGGTCCTCGATCGTCTTGGCGGTGTCCGGCAGGGCGTCCGCGACGAACGTCAGCGTCGGCGTGAACTTCACGCCCGCCGCCGCGCCGACCGCCGAGCGGAGCACGCCCTTGGCGCTCTCCAGGCCCGCGGCCGCGGCCGCGCGCTCCTCGTCGTCCCCGTAGACCGTGTAGAAGACGGTCGCCTCCCGGAGGTCCCCGGTGACCCGGGTGTCCGTGATGGTGACATGGGTGCCGAGCCGCGGGTCCTTGATCCCACGCTGCAGCTTCTGGGCCACCACCTCTCGGATGAGGTCCGCCAGCCTCTTGGCACGCGCGTTGTCGGCCACTGGTCCGTCTCCTTCTTCGCCTTGCTTGTTCCGTCAGTCTTCGTCTGTATGAAGTCTGCGCCGTACCGACAGCAGCTCCACCTCCGGTCGCGCCGCGACGAGCCGCTCGCACCGGTCCAGTACGTCGGTGAGGTGCTCGGTGTCTCCGGAGACCATCGCCAGGCCGATCTCGGCCCTGCGATGAAGGTCCTGGTTGCCCGTCTCCGCCACGCTCACCGCGTACTTCCGCTGGAGTTCAGCGACGATCGGCCGGACGAGAGAGCGTTTCTCCTTGAGCGAGTGCACATCGCCGAGGAGCAGATCGAAGGACAGCGTCCCCACATACATGTGTAACCGGATGTCCCGCCGGTACGGGGTAGATGGCCTGCCAATGCGCTTGGCAGGGACATCAGAACCGTACAACGAACCCCTGGCTCGCTCGACGGAGTTTCCGCCCCCGCACCGGCGGGGGCCGTGGGGGGCCGCGGGCCGCACCCCCGCCCGGGGGCCGGGGGCGGGCCGGGCGGTAAAAACAGGAAAACAAGGGGCCGGGCACTAAAACAAGGGCGGGAAA
>NZ_JBEYFS010000415.1:0-5247 GCF_040634475.1 Streptomyces sp. NPDC007095 | reverse complement strand
GTCTCGTGAACGCGGGAGTTGACGAACCGGGGTCTGTTCCCCGTCCGCCAACTCCCGCGCGGTGCGCCTAAGCCCATCAGCTCTTCGCCACAAGTCCCTTGAGCGCGATGTTGAGCTCCAGCACATTGACTCGGGGCTCGCCGATGAAGCCGAGGGTGCGGCCGTCGGTGTGCTCGTCGACCAGCTTCTGCACCTGGGCGACGGGCAGGCCGTTCTTCTCCGCGATCCGGTGCACCTGGATGCCGGCGTACTTCGGGGAGATGTCCGGGTCCAGGCCCGAGCCGGAGGAGGTGACCGCGTCGGCGGGCACGTCGGAGGGCTTGACCGTGTAGCCGTTCACCGAGTTGTCCTTGATGACGGCGGCCTTGGCGTCCTTGACCCACTTGATCAGGTCGGCGTTGTCACCCGAACGGTTGGTGGCGCCCGACAGGATCAGCTTGTACTGCGTGTTGACGCTGTTGGCGCCCAGGCCGTTCGCGGGGCGGCCCTGGAACCACTTCAGGTCGGCGTCCGGGGTCTCCTGGCCCTTCTTCAGCGGCAGGTTGTAGGACTGGCCGATCAGCGAGGAGCCGACGACCTTGCCGTTCGCCTTGATCTCCGAGCCGTTCGCCTTGCCGGAGAACAGGCCCTGGGCGACCCCGGTGATGGCGAGCGGGTAGAGGACGCCCGTCACCACGGTGAGCACGAGGAGCGCCCGCAGGCCCGCCCAGAGCAACCGGGCAGTGTTCGTAACCGAGTTGTTCATAGCCGATCAGCCGATTCCGGGGATGAGGGAGATGAGCAGGTCGATGATCTTGATGCCGATGAAGGGGGCGATCAGGCCGCCGATGCCGTAGATCCCGAGGTTGCGCCGCAGCATCTTGTCGGCGCTCACCGGCCGGTACTGCACACCCCGCAGGGCGAGCGGCACCAGCGCGATGATGATCAGCGCATTGAAGATGACCGCGGACAGGATCGCCGAGTCGGGCGAGGACAGGTGCATGATGTTCAGCTTGTCCAGGCCCGGGTAGACCGCGGCGAACAGCGCCGGGATGATCGCGAAGTACTTCGCGACGTCGTTGGCGATGGAGAACGTCGTCAGCGCGCCCCGGGTGATGAGGAGCTGCTTGCCGATCTCGACGATCTCGATGAGCTTGGTCGGGTTCGAGTCGAGGTCGACCATGTTGCCGGCCTCCTTGGCGGCCGACGTACCCGTGTTCATCGCCACGCCCACGTCCGCCTGTGCCAGCGCGGGGGCGTCGTTCGTGCCGTCACCGGTCATCGCGACGAGCTTGCCGCCCGCCTGCTCCCGCTTGATGAGCGCCATCTTGTCCTCGGGAGTCGCCTCCGCGAGGAAGTCGTCGACGCCCGCCTCGTCCGCGATCGCCTTGGCCGTCAGCGGGTTGTCACCCGTGATCATGATGGTCTTGATGCCCATCCGGCGCAGCTCGTCGAACCGCTCGCGCATGCCTTCCTTGACGACGTCCTTCAGGTGGATGACCCCGAGGATGCGCGCGCCCTCGGTGTCCTCGACGGCCACCAGCAGCGGCGTGCCGCCCGCTTCGGAGATCCTGCTCGCGAGGGTGTCGGCGTCCGCGGACACCTCGCCGCCCCGCTCCTGGACCCAGGCGATGACCGAACCGGCCGCGCCCTTGCGGATCCTGCGTCCGTCGACGTCCACACCCGACATACGGGTCTGGGCGGTGAAGGCGATCCATTCGGCCCCGGACAGCTCGCCCTGGTGCCGCTCGCGCAGCCCGTACTTCTCCTTCGCCAGCACGACGATGGAGCGGCCCTCGGGCGTCTCGTCGGCCAGCGACGACAGCTGGGCGGCGTCGGCCACCTCGGCCTCGGTGGTGCCGGACACCGGCACGAACTCGGAGGCCTGACGGTTGCCGAGGGTGATGGTGCCGGTCTTGTCGAGCAGCAGGGTCGAGACGTCACCCGCCGCCTCAACTGCCCTTCCGGACATGGCCAGCACATTCCTCTGCACCAGCCGGTCCATGCCCGCGATACCGATCGCCGAGAGCAGCGCGCCGATCGTCGTCGGGATCAGGCAGACCAGCAGGGCCACCAGCACGACCATCGTGAGGTGCGTGCCCGCGTAGTCGGCGAACGGCGGCAGCGTGGCGCAGGCGAGCAGGAAGACGATCGTGAGCGACGCGAGCAGGATGTTCAGCGCGATCTCGTTCGGCGTCTTCTGCCGGGCCGCGCCCTCGACCAGGGCGATCATCCGGTCGATGAAGGTCTCGCCGGGCTTCGTCGTGATCTTGATGACGATCCGGTCGGAGAGCACCTTCGTACCGCCGGTGACGGCGCTGCGGTCGCCGCCGGACTCGCGGATGACCGGGGCCGACTCACCGGTGATGGCCGACTCGTCGACCGAGGCCACACCCTCGACGACGTCACCGTCGCCGGGGATGATGTCGCCCGCCTCGCAGACGACCAGGTCGCCTACGCGCAGTTCGGTGCCGGGGACCTGTTCTTCGGTGGAGCCGGTCAGGCGCCGGGCGACGGTGTCGGTCTTCGCCTTCCTGAGCGTGTCCGCCTGCGCCTTGCCACGGCCCTCGGCCACCGCCTCCGCCAGGTTGGCGAAGATCACGGTCAGCCACAGCCAGGCGCTGATCGCCCAGCCGAACCAGTCACCCGGGTCCTTGAAGGAGAAGATCGTCGTCAGGACCGAGCCCACGAGGACCACGAACATGACGGGCGACTTGATCATCACCCGCGGGTCGAGCTTGCGGAAGGCGTCCGGCAGCGACTTCAGCAGCTGCTTCGGGTCGAACAGACCCGCGCCGACACGGCTTTCGTCAGTCTTGTGGCCGGTCGGCACATCGCTGTGCGGCGCCCGGGTCGGAGTGGCTGTGGACATCGAGTCCTCTTCTGAAGGCGAATCTGTGCGAGTGGTCATGACGCCAACCCCTCGGCCAGCGGACCCAGCGCGAGCGCCGGGAAGTAGGTCAGACCGGTGATGATCAGGATGGCGCCCACCAACAGGCCGGTGAACAGCGGCTTTTCGGTGCGCAGGGTGCCCGCGGTGGCCGGGACAGGCTTCTGCTCGGCGAGCGAACCGGCCAGCGCCAGCACGAACACCATCGGCAGGAAGCGGCCGAGCAGCATCGCGATGCCGATCGTGCTGTTGAACCACTGCGTGTCGGCGTTCAGGCCCGCGAAGGCCGAGCCGTTGTTGTTTGCGCCGGAAGAGTAGGCGTACAGGATCTCGGAGAAGCCGTGCGCCCCGCTGTTGGTCATGGAGTGGCCCGGAGTCGGCAGGGCCATCGCCGCGGCGGTGAAGACGAGCACCAGCGCCGGGGTGATGAGGATGTAGCAGGCCGCGAACTTGATCTCGCGGGTGCCGATCTTCTTGCCCAGGTACTCGGGGGTGCGGCCGACCATCAGACCGGCGATGAACACCGCGATGATCGCCATGATCAGCATGCCGTAGAGACCGGAGCCGGTACCACCGGGCGCGATCTCGCCGAGCTGCATGCCCAGGATGGTGATGCCGCCGCCGAGGCCGGTGAACGAGGAGTGGAAGGAGTCCACCGCACCCGTCGAGGTCAGGGTGGTCGACACCGCGAAGATCGACGAGGCGCCGACGCCGAAGCGGTTCTCCTTGCCCTCCATCGCGCCGCCCGCGATCTGGAACGCCGGACCGTGGTGGGCGAACTCGGTCCACATCATCAGGGCGATGAAGCCGAGCCAGATCGTGGCCATCGTGGCGAGGATCGCGTAGCCCTGCTTCAGGCTGCCGACCATGCGGCCGAAGGTGCGGGTCAGCGCGAACGGGATGACCAGCAGCAGGAAGATCTCGAAGAGGTTCGAGAACGGGGTGGGGTTCTCGAAGGGGTGGGCGGAGTTGGCGTTGAAGTAGCCGCCGCCGTTGGTGCCCACCTCCTTGATGGCCTCCTGCGAGGCGACCGCACCGCCGTTCCACTGCTGCGAGCCGCCCATGAACTGGCCCACCGAGTGAATCCCGGAGAAGTTCTGGATGGCGCCGCACGCGACCAGGACGATCGCGGCGACGACGGAGAGCGGCAGCAGGATGCGGATCGTGCCGCGCACCAGGTCGGCCCAGAAGTTGCCGAGCTCGCCGGTGCGGGAGCGGGAGAAGCCCCGTACGAGCGCGACGGCCACGGCGATACCGACCGCGGCGGAGACGAAGTTCTGCACCGCGAGGCCGCCGGTCTGCACGACGTGGCCCATGGCCTGCTCGCCGTAGTACGACTGCCAGTTGGTGTTGGTGACGAAGGAGGCGGCGGTGTTGAACGCCTGGTCCGGGTCGATGGCGGAGAAGCCGAGCGAGCCGGGCAGGTGGCCCTGGAGGCGCTGCAGCAGGTAGAGGAAGAGGACGCTGACCGCGGAGAAGGCGAGGACGCCGCGCAGGTACGCGGGCCAGCGCATCTCCGTGTTCGGGTTGGCGCCGATGCTCTTGTAGATCCACTTCTCGACGCGCAAATGCTTGTCAGAGGAGTAGACCTTGGCCATGTAGTCGCCGAGGGGGACATAGGCGAGGGCCAGTGCCGCTATGAGCGCGAGCAGCTGGAGCACGCCGGCAAGAACGGGACTCATGGCGCTCTCAGAACCTCTCCGGGAAGATCAGGGCGAGGACGAGATAGCCCAGCAGGGCGACGGCCACGATCAGGCCGACGATGTTCTCGGCGGTCACAGCTTCGTCACCCCCTTGGCGACGAGGGCCACCAGCGCGAACACCGCGATCGTGGTGACGACGAAGGCCAGATCGGCCATCGCGAACTCCTAGATGAGGTTCAGAAATGAAGCGGACGGTTAGAGGTAACCGCCTCGATGGCCGGATCTGACCGCCGTTGACACCTCCCATACGGCGTCCGGTCCGCCTTTGACGGAACCCTTACGGCCGACCGCTCCACGTGCGGCGACGGGCCCCGCCGTCCGCCGTCCGACCGGGTACGCCGATGGCCCGCATCGGCGAGATGCGGGCCATCAGGGCGCGGACCAGGGCAGGACGTCGGATCAGGGCGTCATAGCGGGGTCCGGAGCAGGGCGTCGGAGCAAGGCCTCGGAGCAAGGCCTCGGAGCAAGGCGTCGGAGCAAGGCGTGGAGCAAGGCGTGGAGCAAGGCGTCGGAGCAGGGCCGTCAGAAGACGCGGAACCGCAGCCGGCAGATCACCGCGTCCGTGTCACGGCGCACCGCGTGGGCGACGACCGCGCCCCGCTGGTTCTGGAGCAGCCGCTGCCACAGCCGGTCCGGCTCGACCTCGGGAATCAGCACGGTGACCCGGGTGCCGGG
>NZ_JBEYFS010000414.1:0-5252 GCF_040634475.1 Streptomyces sp. NPDC007095 | reverse complement strand
GTCCTGCAGGACGAAGTGCCCGCGAAGGACACGGTGGCAGGCAACCACATGTTCACCAACCCGCAGGCCGCCCGGGCCTGAGACACCGGCCCGGCGAGGCGGGCGGCACGCGCCCCGCGGGCCATGCCGGCCAGCGGCTCGACCGCACTTGCCGTTCCAGGGCTGAGGCCCGACCGACACCTGATGCAAACGAGAGAGACTGGGGTGCCCCGAGGTTTCCGGACAGGTACTACAGCCGGAGATCTTGAGGGTCGGTGATCGGCGGGATCGGTCGGTGGTGCGCCCAGGGCTGTAGGCGGAGCGGAAGTAGGTCGCCGCGGCGTCGGTAGTGGCTGACCTGGGCTCGGGTCTGGTGTCGAAGCCGAGTTCCACGGCCCACTCGGCGAGGGTGTCTGCCCACCGCCGCACATTGCCGACGAGCCCCGGTCCGTCCCCGCGGTCGCCGATCACGCCGATCACGTTGTAGACGCGCCGGAGCGTCCTCGGGTCGCGGCCTGCGCCGGCGGCCGCCTCGCCGATGATCCGCTCTTAGCTAAGCCGAGAAAACAGCCAACTTCATCGCCTCATCTGACCTGAACAACACAACCGAGGAAACACTCATGCCAATGTTTCACGCCCACCTTCCGGCTCAAAAGTTCTCCAGCGATGAGAAGCGGGCTCTGGCGGATGCCTTGAATCTCGCTCTTCATGAAGCCATGGATACACCTATGGATGACCGTTTCGTCATCATCAGTGAGCACAAGGACGATGAATTCTTCATCCATCCGACTTTTCCTGACGTGAAGAGATCCGACAAGCGCATGATCGTAACGGTGACGACCGGTACGAGCAGGACGCTGGAGCAGAAACGCAAGCTCGCGGAGCTGGTCACCCGATACGCCGTAGAAAAGGTTGGCGTCAGCCAGGACGATGTCACCCTGATGATGTATGCCATTCCCTTGGAGAACATGAGCTTCGGCGGTGGAAAGCTGGTCTCTGACATCGACCTCTCTATGCCTTGGGTAAACAAGTAAGGGGGACGAAGCTGCCCTGTTCTTTGGATCGGGCAGCGAAAATGACTTGAAACGGAGACCCACCATGTCCCGACAGCAGCGCCAAGCCCTCGACGCCCTGCACCGCTCCGTCCCGCGCCCCGACACGCAGCCCGCCCCCGCCGAGCTGCGCACCTCGTTCGCCGCGGCCGTGACCCGGCCGGCACCGGAAGGCGTCACCACCCGCAGGACCGTCCTGGGCGGGCGGCCCGCCCTGAGCCTGGAGCCGGCCGGAGCGGCAGACCGCGGACGGCTCCTCTACCTCCACGGCGGCGGCTACGTCGCCGGCTCACCGGACACCCACACCGGCCTCGCCGGTGAACTCGCCGCCCGCGCCGGACTGCGAGCGACATCGGTGGACTACCGGCTGGCTCCCGAGCACCCCTTCCCCGCGGCGGTCGACGACGGACTCGCCGCCTACCGCGACCTGCTGGCGACCGGAGCCGATCCACGAGAGATCGTCGTGGCAGGTGACTCGGCCGGCGGCGGCCTGAGCATCGCCACCCTGCTCGCCGCCCGCGAGGCCGGGCTGCCGCAGCCGGCCGCCGTGGTGGTCTTCTCCCCGTGGGTCGACCTCACCCTCTCCGGAGAGAGCATGCGCACCAAGGAAGACGCCGACCCGATCGTCACCGCGGCCGGTATGCGCGCGTTCGCGGATCTCTACATCGGCTCAGGCAACCGCAACCACCCCCTGGCGAGCCCGGTGTTCGCCGACCTCGCCGGCCTGCCCCCGATACTCGTACAGGTCGGCGCGAACGAGGTGCTCCTCGACGATGCGGTACGTCTGGCCGCCCGCGCGGGCGCGGCCCAGGTCGAGGCCACGCTGGAGATCGGGCCGGGCCTCCCGCACGTCTACCAGACGGAGCACGGGCGTCTCGACGAGGCGGACGCCGCACTCGACCGCGCCGCCCGCTTCCTCGTCAGCCACCTCGGCGCCCTGGCCGACGCCGGTCAGGTACCGGGGCACTGAGCAGGTGCGCTCCCAACCTCTGGTGGACGGCCACAGGCCAATTGCAGGCTGCTCACATAACTCACGGTGCTCAGACCGGTATTGCGAGCCTCCCTGGTCCGCGTTCAGCAGGACGGGCACCAGCGGATCCATCCACGTACACCGATGCCACGACAACGGTCCGTCCGCCTTCGACGACGTCCCCGAGTGAGCGGTGTGCATCGTGGATGCTTGCCGGTCAAGTGGGCTGGTGTGCGTGGGCTCCGGGGTGCTCATGCTGGTAGGGGGGCGGATGACTCCCGGCAAGGTCATCGGTCAGCGGGCGACTTCGCGGTTCGTCAGCACCAGCAGGGCCCTCACCAGGGCGGTCGCCCACTTCGGGTCGGTGCGGACCTTGCCGAGCGCGCGCCAGTTCTTCAGGTGCGCGAAGCCGTGCTCGACCGGTGCCCGGACCGCGGCCAGTGCCTTGTTGGAGAGTTTCTGGCTGCGGGTCAGGGGTCGGTTGCGGGTGGCCTTGTAGCCGGTAATCACCGCCGGGTCGGCGTCCGGGCCGCTGTCGTCGAGACCGACGAAGCCCAGGTCGGCGATCGCGCCGAGCCCGGCCGCCCGTAGCTTCTGCGTGAGCTTGTCGTGACGGCAGGCGGTGATCTCCGAGGCGCGTCCGGGCCTGGCCGCCGAGGCCCACAGCAGGCGGCCGTTGTCGTCGGTGAGTGCGATCACGAGCAGACCATGGCATTTGTACTTCCCGGAGTAGTTCTTCCGGTTCTCGCCCCCGGGTGCGTATCAGCGAGCTGTCCAGCAGGACGATCCCACCACCCTTTCGGGCGATCTTCTTTAAGGCGCGGTCCAGGCGCGCGGCGCGGGCGGCCAGCAGGCCGACGACCTCGCGCACCCAGCGGGTGACGGTGGTGTGGTGCACCCCGTTCCCGCCGGCCAGATCGCCGGGCCGCTGGTCACAGCGCAGCAGGACCGGCCGGGGCTTGCCCGCCCGCAGCGCCGCGGCGGCGGACTCCAGGCCGGCGCGGACGTCCTGTGTCGCGAACAGCGGTACGGACAGGTCGAAGAGATCCCGGTCCGCCGAGGCGGTCCCGCCGAGGGTCCAGCTGTGCAGCAGCGCCTTGTGCGCGGCGTGGGCCAGGGTGGGACCGCAGGCCACTCGGCGGGCGAAGTCCCCGGCATGGCTCAGGAGTTCGTCGTCCGGGACGAGGCGGTTGATGACACTAGTGTCGGCCATGACCTGCGCGGGCACCTGCTCCGAGGTGAGGGCCCACTCAAAGGCGCGGGCGCGGCCGACGCGTTCGGCGACGCGGTAGATCCCCCCGAGGAGAGTGGTGATCCCCAGGGTCTGCTCGGGGTGCCCGAAGCGTGCGCTCTGCCCCGCGAAGACCACGTCGGCACGCAGCGCGAGTTCGAAGCCGCCATCGAAGCAGAGCCCCCTGGACTGCGGCGATGACGGGTACGGGGAGCTGCTCGAAGCGGTTGTACACGTCGAGGTAGCGGTCGAACATTGCCCGCAGTTCCCGCGCCGTCATGCCTCGCCATGCGGTGAAGTCTCCGCCGAAGCTGAAGTCGGGGCCTTCCGCGCGAAGGAGCACGGCGCGGGCCTCGCTGCGCCCAATGTCGGCAACCGCCTCGCCGAGCTCGTCGATCAGTTGCGCGGTCAGGCTGTTCTGCGGCGGATGGGTGAGGACGATCTCGGCGATCGCGGCCTCGTCCTCCTTGCCGAGCAGGTGTAGGTCAGGTGCGGCATGGCCGGTCAGTTCTCCTTCGTGAGGTGATCGCGGAACCAGGCCACGGCCGCCCTGGACGCCGTATCGAACTGTGCGATGTAGGGATCGAAATGGCCGCCGGGGATCAGTTCGAGCCGCTTGGGCTCGAGTGCCTTCTCGTACGCCGCCAGAGCCAGGTCGGTGACGGTGACGGTGTCGCCGGTGGCGACCACCATCAGCAGGGGGGTGGGAGAGACGCGCGCGATCCAGGTGCCGGGCTCGTACATGCGGGCAGCGCGGGTGGAGCGGACCGTCACCTCGTTCTTCCACAGTCCTTCAGGGACGGGCTGCAGATAGAAGTCGATCGCTTCCTGCGTGCGGTAGGACGCCGGCACCGACGGGTCGGCACTCACCAGGGCCTGGCGGCGCGGAGGTTCGCCCCGCAGACGGCCTCGTTCGTCCTCGTTGAACGCCTCCTCCAAGGCGGTGGTCGCCTCCGGTGGGATGCGGCGCAGCCCCTGCTCGTAGCCGCTGATGGTCGGCACCTGCGAGACAACCGCCTTCAGGCGCCGGTCGGTGGCGCCCAGGACGATCGCATGCCCGCCCGCGTAGCTCGTGCCCCACAGGCCGATCCGGTCGGAGTCCACTTCGTCACGGCTCTCCAAGTAGGTGATCGCTCGCCGCCAGTCGGCGATCTGCTGCCAGGGGTCGATGTCCTGGCGGGGCTCACCGTCGCTGGCACCGAACCCGCGGTGGTCGTGGACCAGGACCACGAACCCTTCCTCGGCGAAGACCTCCGCGAAGGGCTCGATGCCGTGCTTGGTCGTGCCGCCGTAGCCGTGGGCCATCGTGATCGCCGGGTGAGGCCCCGGGGTCTCGGGCAGGTACAGCGTGCTGCGCAGCGTCACCGCACCCTCGGCCGGGAAGGAGACTCGTTCTCGCAGGGTCATGAAGGGACACTCCTGGGCAGCGATTGCATACGATAAATGAAAGAGAGTTTCCACGCGTCCCACCCGTCGGCGAGTGAGACGACGTAGCGCTCCAGGCGGGCCATCGGCGAGGTGAGCACCGCGTGCGGGCCGTCCCGCAGTTGCTCGCGGGCGTGTGCGACGAGGCTCTGGCAGTAGTCGGAGAAGACGTGCACATAAAGGTCGTGCTTGTTGCCGAACGCCTTGTAGATGCTGCCCTTGCCCAGGCCGGTCGCTTCCATGAGGTCGTAGGTGGACGTGCCGTCGAATCCGGTGGTCCAGAACCGGTCGCGGACGACATCGAGCACGGTGGTCTCGTCGAAGCCTCGTTTTCGCCCCATGACCTCACGATACCTCATTGTGGTCCAGATGGACCACAATGGTCGGTAACCCGGCCCGTGCCGGCGTGGGGGGATCACCTGGCGCTCCTCGCTTTGTTGACCGATTGGACCACTTCATGCTCCCATTGTGGTCCAGTTAGTCAACAAAGCCGTGTCAGCCGGCAAACCCGTGGAGGACTGATGGCCCAGAGCCGAACGAAGACGAAGACGGAGCGGAACAAGGCCGCCGTCCTCGAATTCCTGACGACCGCGTT
>NZ_JBEYFS010000413.1:0-5317 GCF_040634475.1 Streptomyces sp. NPDC007095 | reverse complement strand
TCCGATTCCGCGTTGGGGTCGTTGTACGCGTCGACCACGGCGACGGTCAGGCCGGAGCCGCCGGTGGAGGGCAGGTTGTAGGCGCTGTGCAGGTTCGCCGGGCTCAGGCCGGACACCGCGGCGGCGGCGTTCGGTGAGATCGCGGCGGCCAGCTTCTGCTTGATGTCGGTGCGGCGCTGCGCGAAACAGGCCGCGTGACCGGCCGTCGGGGCGCCGCACAGGTGTGTGGTCGGCACCTTCTGGCCCGCCTTGCCCGTGGCGTGCAGGGCCTGCGCGGCCGGGGCGGTCAGGGCCTTCGCGTTCTGGGCGGCCCGGGAGGGCTTGGCGGTGGTCGGCGCCGGCTGCGCGTTCGCGGCCGGGGCCGCCATGAGTCCGGCGACCGTGAGGGCGAGGGCGGGCGCGGCGGCGGTCAGAAGTCTTCGCAGTCGCCGGGCGGGCCTGCTGGGGGGTGTCTCACGCATGGGTGCTGCCTCCATCGGTTTGAGGCCGGTGCCGTGCGGGCCGGGGTAGGGCCGCGCACGGCTCCACAGCCGGAAGTGGGGGTTCTCGGCGTTGCGTGGCAGGCCCGTGACGCGCGTAGCGTGAGAAAAGTGCGAATTTGCCATGGGCATGCCAATTCAGCGCCCCACCATGCCGCTGTACGTGACATGTCAGGACGGCCAGAACCTAGCCGGGGCCGATGACGCCCGGATAGCCACGCCCGAAGAACTTTGCCGCCCCATAGGGGGTCCATGGACGGTGCATGGAAGGCCCATGGACGAGACGCGGTGATGCCGGGGACGCAACGCGCGTCCCCGGCATCACCGGTGTCGTACCGTCAGAAGCCTTCGTACCGTCAGAAGTCCTCGTCGAAGCCGACCGAGCCCTCCACCGCCACCTGGTACGCCGAGGGGCGGCGCTCGAAGAAGTTGGTCAGCTCCTGGACGCCCTGGAGCTCCATGAAGGAGAAGGGGTTCTCGGAGCCGTACACCGGGGCGAAGCCGAGGCGCTGGAGACGCTGGTCGGCCACGCACTCCAGGTACTGGCGCATCGAGTCGGTGTTCATGCCCGGCAGGCCCTCACCGCACAGGTCGCGCGCGAACTGCAGCTCGGCCTCGACGGCCTCCCTCAGCATGTCGGTGACCTGTTGCTGGAGCTGGTCGTCGAAGAGCTCCGGCTCCTCCTTGCGCACGGTGTCCACCACCTCGAAGGCGAAGGACATGTGCATCGTCTCGTCCCGGAACACCCAGTTGGTGCCGGTGGCGAGACCGTGCAGCAGACCCCGGCTGCGGAACCAGTAGACGTACGCGAAGGCGCCGTAGAAGAAGAGGCCCTCGATGCACGCGGCGAAGCAGATGAGGTTGAGCAGGAATCGACGCCGGTCCGCCTTGGTCTCCAGACGGTCCAGCTTCTCCACCGAGTCCATCCACTTGAAGCAGAACTCTGCCTTCTCGCGGATCGAGGGGATGCTCTCGACGGCGTCGAAGGCGGCGGCGCGGTCCTCCGGGTCGGGGAGGTAGGTGTCCAGCAGGGTCAGATAGAACTGGACGTGGACCGCTTCCTCGAACAGCTGCCTGGAGAGATACAGGCGCGCCTCGGGGGAGTTGATGTGCTTGTAGAGGGTCAGCACGAGGTTGTTCGACACGATCGAGTCGCCCGTCGCGAAGAACGCGACCAGCCGGCCGATCATGTGCTGCTCGCCCTGCGAGAGCTTCGCGAGGTCGGCCACGTCCGAGTGGAGGTCGACCTCCTCCACGGTCCAGGTGTTCTTGATGGCGTCCCGGTAGCGCTCGTAGAAGTCCGGGTAACGCATGGGGCGGAGCGTGAGTTCGAAGCCCGGGTCGAGCAGGTTCTTTTCGGTGGAGCTCATTACTGGCAGGCCTCGCAGGACTCGGGGTTCTCAAGGGAGCAGGCGACGGCGTCCTCGTCGGGGATCGCCTGCACGGGGATGGTCTTCTCGGGCTGGGCCTGTGCCTGGGCGGCGCGGGCGATACGGGTCGCCGGGCGGGAGCGCAGGTAGTACGTCGTCTTCAGGCCCGACTTCCAGGCGTACGCGTACATCGAGGAGAGCTTGCCGATGGTCGGCGTCTCCAGGAAGAGGTTCAGGGACTGGGCCTGGTCCAGGAACGGGGTGCGGGCGGCGGCCATGTCGATGAGGCCGCGCTGCGGGATCTCCCACGCGGTGCGGTAGAGGTCGCGGACGTCCTGCGGGACCCAGGTGAAGCCCTGCACCGAGCCGTTGGACTCGCGCAGCGCCTCCCGGGTCTGCGCGTCCCACACGCCGAGGTTCTTCAGCTCGTTCACCAGATAGGAGTTGACCTGGAGGAACTCACCGGAGAGCGTCTCGCGCTTGAACAGGTTGGAAACCTGCGGCTCGATGCACTCGTACACGCCCGCGATGGACGCGATGGTGGCGGTGGGCGCGATGGCGAGGAGGAGGGAGTTGCGCATGCCCACGGCGGCGATACGTTCCCGCAGGGCCGCCCAGCGCTCCGGCCAGGTCAGTTCCACGCCGTAGTGGTCGGGGTGCAGGACGCCACGGGCCGTACGGGTCTTCTCCCAGGCCGGGAGCGGGCCGCTGCGCTCCGCGAGGTCGGCCGAGGCCTCGTACGCGGCGAGCATGATCCGCTCGGCGATCCGGGTGGAGAGCGCGCGGGCCCGGGGCGAGTCGAAGGGCACGCGCAGCTTGAAGAAGACGTCCTGGAGCCCCATCGCGCCGAGGCCGACGGGCCGCCACTTCGCGTTCGACCGGCCGGCCTGCTCGGTCGGGTAGAAGTTGATGTCGACGACACGGTCGAGGAAGGTGACGGCGGTGCGGACCGTCTCGTCCAGCCGCTCCCAGTCGATGTCCCCGTCGACGACGAAGGCGCCGAGGTTGACCGAGCCGAGGTTGCAGACCGCAGTCTCCCCGTCGTCCGTGACCTCCAGGATCTCGGTGCAGAGGTTCGAGGAGTGGACGGTGTGGCCCGGCTCCGCCGTCTGGTTGGCGGTGCGGTTGGCGGCGTCCTTGAAGGTCATCCAGCCGTTGCCGGTCTGCGCGAGGGTACGCATCATGCGGCCGTAGAGGTCACGGGCCGGGATGGTCTTCTTGGCGAGGCCGGCCGCCTCCGCCCTGCGGTACGCGGCGTCGAACTCGTCGCCCCACAGGTCGACCAGCTCGGGCACGTCGGAGGGCGAGAAGAGGGACCACTGCCCGTCGGCGTCGACCCGGCGCATGAACTCGTCCGGGATCCAGTGCGCGAGGTTCAGGTTGTGCGTACGGCGGGCGTCCTCACCGGTGTTGTCGCGCAGCTCCAGGAACTCCTCGATGTCGGAGTGCCAGGTCTCCAGGTAGACCGCGGCCGCGCCCTTGCGCCGGCCGCCCTGGTTCACCGCGGCGACCGAGGCGTCGAGGGTCTTCAGGAACGGGACGATCCCGTTGGAGTGCCCGTTCGTACCGCGGATCAGCGAACCGCGCGAACGGATCCGGGAGTACGAAAGACCGATGCCACCCGCGTGCTTCGAGAGGCGGGCCACCTGGTGGTAGCGGTCGTAGATGGAGTCCAGCTCGTCCAGCGGGGAGTCGAGGAGGTAGCAGGACGACATCTGCGGGTGCCGCGTACCGGAGTTGAACAGCGTGGGGGACGAGGGAAGGTAGTCGAGGCGGCTCATGAGCCCGTAGAGCGCCGCGACCTCGTCCAGGGCCCGGCTCGTGTCGTCCTCGGCCAGGCCCGACGCCACGCGCAGCATGAAGTGCTGGGGCGTCTCGATGACCTTGCGGGTGATCGGGTGCCGGAGCAGATAGCGGCTGTGCAGGGTGCGCAGGCCGAAGTAGCCGAAGCGGTCGTCGCCGTCGGTGTCGATCAGCGCGTCCAGCCGGGCCGTGTACAGCTGGACGAACTCCGCCGTGCGGTCGGCGATCAGGCCTTCGCGGTGACCCGTGGCGATCGACTCGGAGAAGGACGTGACGCCCTGTGAGGCGGCCTCCGCCGCGATGCTGATCGTCAGCAGCCTGGCCGCCAGCCGGGAGTAGGCGGGGTCCTCGGAGATGAGGCCCGCGGCCGCCTCGGTGGCCAGCTCGCGCAGCTCCGTGTCGTCCGCGCGCGCGGACCGGCCGCGCAGCGTGGCGGCGGCGACCCGGCCGGGGTCGGCGTCGGGGAGGTCGGCGGTGAGGTCGGTCAGGGTACGCAGCAGCGTGGTACCGGGACCGTCCGTCTCCACCGGGGCCTGCTTCCGCTGCTGCTGCTGCTCCTGCTGTGCGAAAGCGGTAGCTGAAGCCGGGTCGGCTGGCGCGATGGTCACTTGGGGCTCTCCCTCGCTAGGCACGGGGCCTGGCGGAGGGCAGGGCAGCTCACGAGCGCACACGGCGTCGCGTCCACCGGCCCATTCCGCGAGGCCCGGACGTCATGCACCCGGGCCGGATGGCCGGGCGCGCTGTCGGCAGGTCCTCGGACTGACGCGAGTACATGGGCGCGGGTGTGCGAACACGTACAAGTACACCGTTGCGGGACAGTTCCGGATTTGCACCGGATTCCCCTGCGGCGACAGCGAGCATGAGCATACATCTTGTGCCGGGCCGCGGTGACACCACCAGATGTTGTGTCGTGCCGGTGTCAGAGTGTCAACTCGTAGGTGAGGAGAGTGATGTCGTCGAGGTCCGGGAGCGGGTTCCAGTCGCGGTCGGGGGTGCGGGTGAAGCCGAGGCGTTCGTAGATGCGGTGGGCGGCGTGCATGGTGCGCTGGGTGGAGAGCACGACGCGTACGCAGCCGGCGGTGGTGCGTGCGTGGTCGACGCAGGCGCGAACGAGGGTCTCGCCGGCACCTCGGCCGCGGGACTCGCGTGCGACGGCGAGCATACGGATCTCGGCTTCGCCGGGGCGGGCTATGTCGGCCATGGGGCCGCCGCGCGGTACGAAGGTCACGGCGCCGAGGATGTGGTCGTGGTCCACGGCGACGAGGACTTCCGCGGCGGCGGCCCGTTTGGCCACGTCCCGCAGTTCGCCGAGGTACTCGTCATTCTCCCCGAAGTCGAGCAGGCCGTCGCCGAGGTAGGCCTGTGCGGTGATCTCGCCGATGCGGTCGTATTCGTGGGGGTGGGCGTGTCTGATGCGGAGGTCCATGCCGGTGAGTGTGCAACAGGGTGCGGGAACGGGCCGCCGGATTTTCGTCCGACGGCCCGTGGGGGTTGTTCGCGCGGTTCTTCGACTGCGGGTGGGTGGGGGCTTGGCGCGCAGTTCCCCGCGCCCCTGGGGCACGGGGCTGTGCCCCGGAGCCCCGGGTTTTTGGGGCGCGGGCCCTGGGCCACGGCTACTGGGCGCCCATCGCCTCGGTGATGGTGATGCGGCCGGACTTCCACCGG
>NZ_JBEYFS010000412.1:0-5321 GCF_040634475.1 Streptomyces sp. NPDC007095 | reverse complement strand
CTTGGTCATCTTCGCCCGCAAAGGTTCCAGCTTGCCGCGCACCGAGGCGTCCAGACCCAGCCGCTCGCCGACCGCCCTGACCTGCACCGGGCCGTCGGCCTTCCGCACGATCGCCAGGATCTCGCGGTAGTCGCCGGGCAGCGCACCCTCGTCGGCCGCATCGCTGCGCTGCGGATTGAGCAGGACTGCCCGCCCGGCCACCTTCGCCGATACCGGAGCGACAGCCCCGGCGTCGGCCCGGGCCTGCTCGGCCAGACGGTTCAACACCCGCTCCGCGATCGCCAGTTCATCCCGCTCGGCCTGGACCTCCTGGAGCTGCTTGGCCAACTCCTCGGCCAGGGCGTCCAGTTCGCTCCGGCGGGCGGTGATCCACTGCCGCTCCTGCATCCCCGCGCCCTCCCGCGTTCTCACGGCGCGCCGACCTGCTGACGGATCGTAGGCAGGGACCGGTCGTGGGCGCAGCCGAACCCGGCATCCCGCCGGAGCCGGACCTGCCCGATGATCTACGCCATGGTCATCGGCCTCCGACCGGCACGAGTACCCAACTCGCCATTCACACCAGACCCGTGACCTGCGACTTCACGATGCACACCACTCACTGGCTGGCCGCCTCCCCCGTCGACCGGCTGCTGCCGCCGCCGGCAACCTGGGCGGTCACCCCCGAAGTGTTCAGTTACTGGCCCGACCAGGACGAGACGCCGGTCGCCCCCATCTCCCCCCAGGACCCCGTGGCCGTCCCGCTGCGCATCGGGCTGCTCGACGCCCTGGCGCACCTGCCGCCCGGCCAGGGTCCCGGCCCGGGACGCGGAGGTTCACCCGGCCCGGAGGCGGTGGCCCAACTACTGGCCTGCGCAGCCTGGTTCCAGCCTGTTCTCACCAACCCCGACCAGGACACCACGGCCCGCGCCGCCGCCACCCTGCAGGAGGCCGAACTCCGCGGGGTCACCGCGCACGGCACCCTCACCACGACCGGACACGCAGTACTCGTCCTGCTGCACGCCGGCGCGGCCCGCCACTTCCCCGCCGTCCCCGGCGCCGGACCCGGTCTGGGCGACCACCCCGACCTACTGTCCAAAGCCCGGGCCCTGGCCAAATTGAACCTGCGCCGCATCGCCCCGACCGTCCTGATCAGCACCGCGACCCCCGACACCACCCTGACCGCCCTGCGCACCGCCGGCTCGCCCCTGTGCTGGAGGCCGAAACCGGCACCACCGTCATCGAACGCGCCCCCGACGAACGCGCCCCAACACCATGCCGTCCCTCGCCCGGGTCCGCAGACCGCCCCGGAACTGGCCGCCGAACTACTCACCACCCGGCGACCGTAACGAGCCCGCCGTAGCGCTGCGCGCTCCGGAAACCTCATCCATGCTGGTCACAGCCCTGCGCCCGCCAGCGGAGGGCGGCGGAACCCTGCGCCTGCCGGGAACCCCATCCATGCGGATCGAGCGGCGTGTTGGTACTCAGGTGGAGTCTGGGCGCTTCACGGGGCCGCGCGCCTGCCAACGGCGGGGCCCCGGCCGCGGCACAGAGGTCCTCCAGGAAGCCGCCCTGCACCTGGTAACAGCTGTTACCATCAGGGTATGGCGAAGACACAGTTGGGCGCGCGCGTCGACAGTGAGATCAAGCAACTGGCAGAAGCCCGGGCTAGGGATCGGGGCCTGAGCCTCGGCGACTACATCGCCGTCCTCGTGCAGGAAGACACCGAAGGACTACGGCAGCGGGGCCTGGACGCCGCAGAGCGCTTCCTCACCGAGCACCAGGACATCTTCGACGAAGCCGAAGACGCCGACCGTCGCACCCATGGAGCGCACGCCGCGTAATGAACCTCCACATCGACGTCCCCTGGATCCTGCAGGTCGCGGAGATCGCGGGGGCTGGGGATCCCGCTCCCGACGACTACGGGGTGCCGGTGGCCGCGGTCGCCTGCCACCGGGCCGAACTGCTGGACCAGCCCGTCTACGACGGCCCCTACGCCCGCGCCGCCGCCCTGGTACATATCCTCGGCCGCTGCCGCTGGCTGGAGCGCTCCAACATGGCCGTGGCCGCGGCGACGGGCGTGATGTACCTGGAAGCCTCCGGGATCCCGGTCAAACCCGCCAGGGAGGACGCTGTCACCCTGCGCGACCTGCTGTGGGATCCCGCCTGCACCGCTGCGAAGATCGCCACCCTGCTGCGCGGCTGGCCGCAGGCCACCTGAACCCAGTCGTCACGGCGGCCCTGCCCACAACGCCACATCCTGTCCACCCTCGCCGGATTACGACGTGGCCTCGGCCGGCAACGCCTCGCCGGATGGGCCGGTACCGGCGCTGGCGCCGTCGGCCCAGTGGGCTCGAGTGAACGCGCTGCGGCGTCGAGTGCGGCAGCGCCCTCGTCGAGCATCGCGGTGAACGCCTGGAAGACGTGTGGCACTTCGGGCCAGACCTGCAGTTCGACAAGGACGTCATGCTCGGCGGCACGCGCTGCCAGTGGTACGGCGTCGTCGAGCAGGATCTCGTGCGAGCCGACCTGGATGAACAAGGGCGCCAGGCCGGTCAGGCCGGCGAAGACGGGGCTGGCGTGCGGGCCGGTGGGATCCGTGTCGCCCAGATAGTCGTGCACGCAGACCTTCCGGAGTCAGTGAGACATCGCCGACGTTCCGCACCTTCGCCACGCTGGTCACGGGGCTGATCACGCAGAGGGGAAGCTTCAGTCGTCCTTTCCACCAGGGCACGGGGCGAACAGTCGAGAGGGCGGGACGCAGGGCGGCGGCGGGTCAGGTGGTCGGCAGGCGCAGGGATCGCAGGCGCTCGGTGATGCTGTAGGAGTCCAGGCGCAGGGTGCGGATGTCGTTGATCAGGGAGCGCCAGGGGCCGTACGTCGTGTCCACGTGCTCGCCGGAGGCTTCGAGGTAGGAGATGGCGACGCCGTAGCCGTAGGCCTCGTTGCGGGCGGGGAGGGGGCGCAGGAGTACGCATTCCTCCAGGAACACGGCGGCCCGCCAGTAGGCGTCGGGGTCGGCCTGGTCGAGTCGTGGGGTGTTGACCTTGTGGCGGGCCGCCATTCCGACGAGCACGGAGAGGTCGTTGACGGTGAGGTCGGTGCGGAGGATGTCTTCCTGGCGGGCCAGGAGCCATCGGTAGTCGACGAGCAGTTCCACAGGTTCAGGCCGCCCGCGGCGTTTCGTGGGTGACCGGCGGGAGCCCGCCGAAGTCCGCGTCGAACCGGTCCAGGATGCCGGGCTCGATGATGCGGCGGAAGACGGCGGTGGCCGTGTCGAGCAGCTTCCCGTGCTCCTTTTCCTCGGCCAGCCGGGCGAGGTAGTCCTTCATGGACAGGCCCGCTCCGTCGGCCAGGGCTTTGAGGCGGTCTCGTGTGGTGTCGTCGATCTTGACGCTGGTGCCCGTGGGCGGAGACATCCAGGCCTACCGCTCCCTGGTGGCAGCCCTCGGACCCGCGCCGACGGTGTGTCTCATCGCCGACCCGGCACTCCGAGACACCGAGATGCCCGCATGGTCACTGGCCGAGCGGGCCCAACACTACGACGCGGAACTACGTGAGCGCTTCGGCGGACCGGACCACCGGCTTCACCTGGCCGGATGGTCCTACGGCGCCCGTGTGGCGATGGAGATGGCGGGCCTCGCCGAGTCGGCCGGCCGGCCGCTGGAAGCGCTCTACCTTCTGGATCCGCCACCGCCCCAGGCGGAAACACTGATCGCCGCGTACGACGAGGCTCAGCTGGAAAAGGTGTTCGCCGCCGAACTCGGCACCGGCGCCTCCTCGTTGCCGACCGAGCACGCACAGGCGTACGCCGAGAGGCTGGCCCGCTGCTGCCGCGTGAACCTGCGCAGCCTCGGGGAACATCGCGTACGGCCGCTCGCCTCCGTCCCTACGTATCTGTGGCTGGCCGAACACCCCACGGCGGGCATGCCCACTCCCGCGGACCCTCAGGAGCCGGACCGGCAGTGGAACACCTGCCTGCCCCCGTCCGCCGTACGCAGGTATCTGCCCACGGACCACTACGGCATCGTCGCGGCACCCCACGTAGACACGGTGGCCGAGACCATCAGGGCGACGCTGGCGTCCCCGGGTACCGGTACCCGCGGGACCACCGACCTGTAAACCCCACCCCGGCTCTGGAGGATGACATGGAGTCATACGAACGCAAAGCACTGGAAGCGGTGACCACGCGTCCCGCCTACCCCTACCGCACTCTCACCGTCGACCGGATCACCCCTGTCCTGGGGGCGGAAGTCTCGGGCGTCGACCTGTCGCAGGAGATCCCGGCGGAGCAACTGGAAGAGATCCGGGCCGCCTTCCACGACTACCACGTCCTCGTCTTCCGCGATCAGACGATCACCGCCGAGCATCACAAGCGCTTCGCCGCCGCCTTCGGCGAACTGCGCCCCGTCAACCCGCCGCCGCCCGAGGTCGATCCCTACATCCTGGAGATCCGCACGACGTCGGCCGCGGCAGACGTGGCAGGCAACGGCCGGCACGCGGACGATACCGCCCCGGGGGTCCGACCTCCCGGCTCAGGGGAGCCAGGCGGTGTGGGCGTCGATGGTGAGACCGAGCCGGCCGGTGTCCAGGGAGCCGTCGGCGTTGATCTGGAGCTGCCAGTCCGCATCGGGGATGTAACCGAGCACCAGGAGCCTGTCGGTTCCCCGCAGCGGGGTGTCCCGCCAGCGCTCGTTGCGGAACTGGGCGGCAGTCACCACGAACAGCCGCCGGAAGTGCGACCCGGTGGCCGCCGTGGCGCGGTCGTGCCGGCTGTGCGGGGTCCGGAACGCCGAAGCCGACGCGACGGGTCCGGACGGCTCGGCGGGTCCGCGGGTCAGCGCCTCGCCCTGGGTGGCCGCGGTGTGCAGCCGGGGCGAGCGCGCGCGCAGTCCGTCGGTGACGGGGGGAGAGGCCGCCGTACCCACCAGGACGACCGTGGCGAGAAGCCCGACCGGTCCCGAGACGAGTTCGGTGATGAGGGCCTGCGCCAGGCGCAGGACATCGTTATCGTCTCCCGTCAGGGCGATCGTCCCCGACATCTGCGAGAGGTCGACCAGCACCTTGTCGTCCCGGTGACGGCCGAGGGTGACGGTCAGGGAGTACGGATGGGTGCGCCCGGTGCCCCCGTTGCCGGCCCGGCGCAGGTTCGCCGGTTGCACCGACCACTCCTTCCCGGAGACGTCGGCGCTCCAGGGTGCGGGCGCGAGCGCGTCGGCTTCGAGGAGCCGTAACGTCAGCTGCTGATGCGAGTAGACGACGGCGTGCACCTCGGGCATCGGGCGCGAGCCGTGCGCGCACCCCTCCGCCACGGTACGCAGGCCCAGGGCGACCGTCTTCAGGGC
>NZ_JBEYFS010000411.1:0-5356 GCF_040634475.1 Streptomyces sp. NPDC007095 | reverse complement strand
GACAACCTGCGGTCCCTCCTCGGCGACACCCTCCGGGGGCCCGCGCGTCCAGCGCCTTGGGCGGTACGGCGGGACCGCGCAGCTCAGCGAGCCGCTGTCGCAGCGCCTTCTCCCGCGTCCGCGGGGGAGGCACCCGGCTCGGCTTCGGGCCCGGTTCGGGACTCGCGCTGTCGGGGAATTCGCTCACCCGTGGAAGTCTGGCATCCGCCACTGACAATTGAGGAACGTGCGCCGTGCGAGGCGCCCGCGACCCACGGGATGCGGGCACTCGGCAGCCCCCGCACGCGGTCCGCGAGCCGCATCACGTACGGGGTCAGCAGCAGCCCGATCCCCATCACCGTGGCGCCCGCCACCGCGTCGAGGAAGTAGTGGTTGGCGGTGCCCATCACGACGATCGTGGTCAGCAGCGGATAGGCGATGCCCGCGAGCCGGACGACGGGTGTGCGGCCGTAGCGCCACAGCATCACTCCGCACCACAGCGACCAGCCCACGTGCAGGCTGGGCATCGCCGCGTACTGGTTGGTCATGCCGCCGAGGCCGCGTGGCGCGCTCGCCTCGCCGCCCCACCAGCCGTACGAGCTGTACTGGGCCATCGTGTCGACGAAGCCGTGGCCCGCGGAGAGCAGCCGGGGCGGGCAGGTCGGCATCAGCGTGAAGCCGATCAGGCCGATCAGCGTGGAGGTCATCAGCCAGGTGCGGGCGGCGCGGTAGCGCACGGCCCGGGAGCGGAAGAGCCAGATCAGGATCGCGGGCGTCACCAGGTAGTGCAGCGACGCGTACCAGAAGTCGGCGGGGACGCCGAGCCAGGCCTCGCGGGTGAACAACCGGTTCAGCGGGTGCTCGGCGTTGAGGTGGAGGACCTTCTCGATGCGCAGGATCTCCAGGCCGTGACCGACGGCGTCGTCGGTGTCGCCCCGGGCGAGCAGCCGGCCCGCCGAGTACGACGCGTACACCATCACGAGCAGCGGCAGCTCGGTCCACCAGCGCAGCCGGGTGTGCGATGCGGCGGCGCGCAGTTCGGTCCACCGGCGGAGCCGGGCGCGTGGTGCCGCCTCGGTTCGCCGTGCATCGGTCTGCGGCATCCGATCGTCCTCCCCCATCTGCTTGCGTGACCTGTGGTTGTTGCTTGCGTGACCAGCCGATTGCGCCCCGGTGACGCGGCCATCCGATTTTACGGTGTATGTGAATGGCTTAAGGAGGCGCCCCCTGGTCGTCAAAGACGCAGAGATCGCCCGCCGGGTTGCCCGACGCGGGGGTGAGACATGATGGGATCACCCATCTCTCAGGTCCGCGTCTCTTCCTCGTCGCGCACGTCCTCCACGCGAACCGGAAAGGCTTCTCTTCATGGCACCGCGCATCCTGCTGGCCCGGCATGGTCAGACGGAGTGGTCACTGTCCGGCAAGCACACCGGAAGGACCGACATCCCGCTCCTGGAAGAGGGCCGACGCGGCGCCAAGGTGCTGGGGGAGCGACTGCACCGGGCGCCCTTCGACGGACTCTCGGGGGTCGAGGTGCGCACCAGTCCGCTGGCACGCGCGCGTGAGACGTGCGAACTGGCCGGCTTCGGCGAGCGTGCCACCACCTGGGACACGCTCATGGAGTGGGACTACGGCGCGTACGAGGGCATGACCCCGGCCGAGATCCAGGCGGTCCGCCCGGGCTGGTTCATCTGGCGCGACGGCGTCCCCGAGGGGGAGACCCTGGAGCAGGTCACCGCGCGCGCGGACGAGGTCGTCGCCTGGGCCCGCGCGGAGGACCGGGACGTGCTGGTCTTCGCGCACGGGCACATCCTGCGCTCGATCGGCGCCCGCTGGCTCGGCCTGCCGCTCGACTTCGCGGCCCGTATCCGCCTCAACCCGACCTCGCTGTCGGTGCTCGGCTGGGCCTACGGAGAGCCCGCGATCGAGGCGTGGAACGACTGCGGGCACCTGACCACGTAGGCGCCGGCCGGCGGCCGGGATCACGGGATGCGCGGCAGGCTCGCGTGGCGCTCGAGGAACGCCGACACACCCGACGCCCGGCGGTGCGGCAGCAGTACGCGCGCGGTGCCCGCCAGCATCGTCTGGATACGCGACGACTGGACCTCGCCCAGCAGGTCGAGGACGCGCAGACCCGCGAGGGCGGCCTCGTCGGGGCGACCGCCGCGCGCGAGGTCGTCGGCGAGCTCGGCCGTGTAGAGGGCGATGTTGCGGGTGAAGTGCGGGTCCTGGAGGTGTGCGGCGCGCCGGGCGTGCCGGGCCGCGCGGGTCCAGTCGCCCAGCGTCGACCAGCACTGCGCCTCCAGACCCTCCAGTTCGGCCTCTCCGTAGAAGGTCATCCACTCGGGATCGGTCTCCGAGGGCCCGCGTTCGAAGAGCGTCTGCGCGCGGACGAGCGCCTGCTCGCACCCCGTGCGGTCGGCGAGTCCGGCCCAGCCGCCCGCCTCGCGCAGCGCGAGCAGCGAGAGCAGCCGCGGGGAGCCGAGCGGGCGCGCCGCGCGCTGTGCCGCCTGCGCCGCGCGCACCGCCTCGCGGGGGCGTCCCGCGTCGCGTGCCAGGAACGCCGTGTTGCAGAAGGCGTGGGCCTCGAGGGCCGGGTCGCCGGACATCCTGGCGGTCGCCAGCGCCTCGGCGTAGTGCGAGCGCGCGTCCTCGAAGCGCCCGGAGTCGTGTGCCAGCCAGCCCACCGAGATCGCCAGTTCGCCCGCCCCCGCGTACAGCCGGTCGGCGGTGGTCTGCCGGGTGGTGCCCGCGTCGAGCAGCTCGTAGGCCGTCCGCAGCGGTGCGGCGGCCCGCCGGTAGAGGCCGTCGGCCCCGTGCCGGTCGTCGAGCAGCCGGATCCGGCGGACGGCCTCTTCGAGGGCGCCCGCCTCGGAGGTCCCCACCCGGTGGACACGGCGGTCCGCGGCTGCGGCCGGAGCGCCGAAGGCGACCCCGAAGGGGCCCAGTGAGGCCGCCGCCACGGTGGCGGTGCCTCCAGTCATGAATGCGCGACGTTGCACGTCGCTCTCCTCGTGGTTCTCGTGCGTGTCATACGGGTCCTGCGTGTCATACGTCTCGTGCGTCTCCTCCGTCTCACCGGTGGCGTACGTCGGGCTCGTGGTGTGGGGAGGGGGCGCCTCGTCCGTGCCGTGCGCCCCTCGGCCGCGTACGGACGAGCGGGGCGAGAAGCCCAGGTCGGTCAGCGTGCGGCCGGGGAACATGTGCAGGAACACCCGTTCGTACGCATAGTTGGGGCAGCGGATCTCGCCTGCCTCGACCCGCCCGATGTAGCGCGCGTCACAGCTGACCCGCTCGCCGATCTCGCGCGCGGCCCTCCGTACCGCCGCGGCGAACTCGCCCGGCGAGCGCTGTGCGCGCAGCCGCCGGAAGGCGAGATTCGGCCGTGGTGGCCGGGGGGACTGGGACGAGGTCACCGCTGACGACGCCATGGCCGGGCCCTCTCTTGCGAACCGTCGAACCATGCCGGGCTCAAGACGAGTTGTCCGTGTTGTGGCGTGTGTCGCCTTGTCCCGGCGGAGCAAGAACGTACCTGCTGTGACGGTGCCACCACGCTGGGTTTAGCTACAAAACGGATATCTCATCCACGATCTGCCATGAACTGCCATCCTTTGCGGCTGTGTTATGCCGTAGCCGTTGACGTTCTGAAGCGTTGAACCCTGTGGACCGGGAGCGCACCCGAACTCCCGACCCACTCGTGCAGGAGGAGGGGTTCCGTGTTGGAGGCCGGGATGGAGAGCACCGAGTTTCGTACGCGGCTGTCGACCGCCGAACACAGGCCGTCCCCCGAGTGCGACACCCCACCGGAGCCGGTCGCCGACTGCGACCTCGTGACGGTTCCGGCGCGCCAGGGGCTGGAGGCGGTCGACATCCTCCGCCGCGGCTCCTGCGACTCCGTCGGGCCCGTCCTGCTCGACGACGGCTGCGACACCCTCGGCTTCCTGGTGCCGCCCGGCACCGCGGACGCCTGGGACGTGCCGGGCAGCACCTGTACCCAGACCAACGGCCGCGGCCTCAGCCTGGTGGCACCCGAGCCCCCGGTCGAGGGCTCGGACTGGCTGCTGCCGCCCGGCGACGCGGACCTCGCGACCGACCCGGCCGTGCTGCGGGCGGCGCTGGGCGAGGCGGCCCGGCTGATCGAGGCCGCGGACAACTGCCGCTGACACCGGAAACACCGGACGGCCGCCCCACAGGTTGCCGCTGCGCCGACCTCCCGGTACGCCCTGATAATGGCAGGATGGGAAGGTCGAGGAACAAGCGGTCCGACGACGTGCGGGGCGCGGTGCGTGACGCGTCGCGCGGTTCGCGCCGCGGGCAGGCGTCCGCCGACGCCGTCGTCGAGACGGTCGAGGGCGGCCTCGCCGAGCTGATACCCGACCGGGACCGCCCGCGCGCCTGGACCCTCCTCATCGACGGCGCCCCCCAGTCCCACGTCGACCTCGTCGACCCCGCCCATCTGAGCTTCGAGTACCAGCGCCGCCTCGGCCACGTCATCGACCTCGTGGCCCCGCCCGGCAAGCCCGTGCACGCTGTCCACCTCGGCGGCGGCGCCTTCACCCTCGCCCGCTACACCGCCGCGACCCGCCCCCGCTCCACCCAGCAGGTCGTCGAACGCGACGGGGCCCTCGTCCAACTGGTCCGCCGCGAACTCCCCCTGGACCCGAACGCCCGCATCCGGGTGCGCTCCCTGGACGCCCGCGAAGGCCTCGCCAAGGTCCCCGACGGCTGGGCGGACCTGGTGATAGCGGACGTGTTCAGCGGCGCTCGCACCCCCGCGCACCTCACCTCGGTCGAGTTCCTCACCGACGTCCGCAGAACCGTCAAACCCGGTGGCCTGTACGCCGCCAACCTCGCCGACGGCCCCCCGCTGGCCCATCTGCGGGGCCAGATCGCCACCGCCGCGACCGTCTTCCCCGAGCTCGCCCTGATCGCCGACCCCACGGTCCTGCGCGGCAAACGCTTCGGCAACGCCGTCCTCGTGGCCTCCGGCCACCCCCTGCCCCTGGCCGAACTCACCCGTCGCGCCGCCTCGGACCCCCACCCGGCCAGACTCGAACACGGCAAACAGCTCACCGACTTCACCGGAGGAGCGGTGCCGGTACTTGACGCGGCGGCGGTGGCATCCCCGGCCCCGCCCGCATCGGTGTTCCGCTGACAGAGGCAACTGCCGGCCCAGGCGCACCGGGGCGCCCCGAAAGGGGCGCGGGGCTGTGAACATATGCGGCTCCGCCGCGTGGGCGCGCCCAGCCACGAACCCCCCGCACCCGACCCGCAGAGCCGGCGCAGCTAGTGCCGCAACAGGCAACGTTCGCCCCGTCGCGACGCCCGGCACGCACTCTCGCCGCACCGGCCGAAAGCCCAAGTACGTCCAGTACGA
>NZ_JBEYFS010000410.1:0-5364 GCF_040634475.1 Streptomyces sp. NPDC007095 | reverse complement strand
CTTCCGCATGTCGTCGTTCTGGCGCACGCTCATCTGCGCGAGATGCGCCGAGAGGATGTCCGAGACCAGCCGGTCCAGGCTCTCCACCGACTCGTGCAGCGCCGCTTGGCGAGCTTCGCGCTGCGCGCCTCCCAGGTGTGGGCGAGGTCCTGGCCGAGCCGGCCGGAGCGCAGGGCCGCCGCCTGGCCACCCTCCCGCTCGATCCGCTGGAAGAAATCCCAGCCCGCGTGTGCGAGTTCGTCCGTGAGCCGCTCCACATACCAGGAGCCGCCCGCCGGATCGATCACCCGGGACAGATGTGACTCCTCGACCAGGATCGTCGAGGTGTTGCGGGCGATCCGCCGGGCGAAAGCGTCCGGCAGGCCGAGCGCGTGGTCGAAGGGCAGCACGGTGACGGCGTCGGCGCCGCCCACCCCGGCGGCCAGCGTGGCGACCGTAGTGCGCAGCATGTTCACCCACGGGTCGCGGCGGGACATCATCACCGGCGAGGTCACCGCGTGCTGCACCTGCCCGGCAGGGGCCCCGCAGACCTCGGTCACCCGCGCCCAGAGCCGGCGCGCCGCCCGCAACTTGGCGATGGTCAGGAACTGGTCGGCGGTGGCCGCGTACCGGAACTCCAGCTGCCCACAGGCCTGTTCGACACTCAGCCCGGCCTCGGTCAACTGCCGCAGATAGGCGACACCGGTCGCCAGCGAGGCGCCCAGCTCCTGCGCGGCCGAGCCGCCGGCCTCGTGGTACGGCAGCGCGTCCACGGTCAGCGCCCGCAGCCCCGGGTACTCCTCGGCGCACAGCCCCGCGAGAGCGGCGACGGGCGCGAAGTCGAACCCGCCGTCTCCCGTACGGGCCTCGTGGCCCAGCGGGTCGGCTCCCAGGTTGCCGCGCGCCGCCTCCTTGGCGACCCCGCGCTCCTGGTAGAGCCGTAGCAACTCGCGTGCGGCGGGCTCGACTTCACGTCCCGCGTCGAGGACGACGGGCGCCAGGTCGAGATAGACACCGTCGAGGACGCGGTCGAGCGAGGACACCGCGATGCCGCCCGCACCGGCGACCAGCCAGAGCGAGGTGACGCCGTTCTCCAGGTCCGCGAGAACCGCCGCGCCGTCGGCGGCGGTGTGCTGCTGCCGTACGTCCCAGCCGCCGAGCGTGTTGCCCTCGGGGCGTCCGCCCCGTACGAAGGGAGCGAAACCGGGCAGGCCGGGATCGGGCGCGGAGTCGTCCGCGGTGTACAGGGGCCGGGCGCGAAGCCCGTCCTCCAGCGTGGTGGACAGGGCGTCTTCCGCTGCTGCGCCCGAGACTTCCTTGCCCGACTTTCGCAGGACGCCTTCAACCAGGCGTTGCCACTGCTCATGGGTCGCGTCAGGGAACTCGGCGGCCAGCGAGAGCCCGTCGTCAGGCAGGACCGTCATGCTCGGATGTTAGGCCAGATCCGCAGGTGAGCAGCAGAGGACGCGGCTGTGACCTTGACCTCCCAGGGGTGGTCTTGATCAACAGGCCGTGTTCGTACTACGGCATCACATGGATCGCGGACAGCGCCGGGTGCCGCGGAGCGAGGAGCACGACCTGCGTTGTCCCGATGGTCTCAGCGGTCGGGGAGTGTTCCCGGAAACCGTACGCGGGGGCGGTCGGCGGAGCCTTCGCCCGTGACGGTGACGGTGGCTCGTACGCCGTAGACGTCGGCGATCAGGGCCTCGGTGAGCGTCTTCGACGGGGAACCGCAGGCGACGGCCCGGCCCTGCCCGAGGACGACGATCCGCTCGCAGTACATGGCCGCGAGGTTGAGGTCGTGCAGGGCGACGACGCTGGTGACGCGGAGTTCCGCGATCAGGGCCAGCAGGTCGAGCTGGTGCTGGACGTCGAGGTGGTCGGTGGGCTCGTCGAAGAGGAGTTCGCGTGGTTCCTGGGCGAGTGCGCGGGCGATCTGGACGCGCTGGCGTTCGCCGCCCGAGAGCGTGTGCCAGGAGCGGTCGGCCTTGTCCGTCGGGTCCGTACGCTCCAGCGCGGTGCGAACGGCCCTCTCGTCGGCCGGAGTCGAGGGCGACCAGGCGCGTCGGTGAGGGATGCGGCCAAGACGTACGACGTCGAGCACGGTCAGGTCGACCTGGGTGTCGACCTGCTGTTCGACGTCGGCGACGCGCCGGGCGACGGCCCGGCGGCCGAGGTCCCCCAGCGGATGTCCGTCGAGGGTGACGATGCCGGAGGCGGGAGTGAGGACACCGGCGAGCAGACGCAGCAGGGTGGACTTGCCGGAGCCGTTGGGGCCGAGCAGACCCGTGATGGATCCAGGAAGGGGCGTCAGGTCGACGCCGTCCAGGATCAGCCGCCCGGCGGCGGTGCGGTCTTCGGACTCGGGATCGCCCGGACGAGGCGCCTTCCTGGACTCCGGTCACATATGACCGCCGTCCGGTGGCTTCGTGTTGCCCCGCCCGTCACCCTTACCGCTGGGCGTCAGCTCCGGATTCACACCGGATTGCCTTGACCGGCCTCGGCAAATCAGCACGCCCTCGTCGGCCTCGCCTTCAGCATGATTGTTAGCCTTGACTGTGATCCAATTCCCCGTGCCCGGCCAAGGCTTGCGATGAGCGCCGTCGGCTCCTTCCCGCTCGGTGCCGCGACCACGCTCGCCGAACTCGCCGCGGATCCGCATCCGCGACTGGCCCGGCTGCGTGCGCATGAGCCCGTTTCCTGGCTGCCCGAGCTGGACGGCTGGCTGGTGACCCGTCGTGATCTGGCGCTGAACGTGATGCGGGACCCCGTGACCTTCACCGTCGACGACCCCCGGTTCTCCACCGCACAGGTCGTCGGCCCGAGCATGCTGTCCCTGGACGGTGACGAGCACGCCCGCCACCGGGAGCCCTTCACCGCTCCCTTCCGCCCCAGGGAAGTACGCGACGGCTTCGCCTCGTTCATCGAGCGGGAGACCGACCGGCTCATCACCGCGCTGGAACCGGCGGGCGCCGTCGAACTGCGACGTGCCTTCGCCGGCCCGCTCGCCGTCGCCGTCGTGACCGAGGCGCTCGGGCTGGTCGGCACCACCGCGGACACGGTGCTCTCCTGGTACGACTCCATCGTGCTGTCGGTCTCGGACATCACCGCCGGACACGAGGCGGCACCCGCGGGCGCCGAGGCGTACGCGCGGCTACGGGGCGCGGTCGAAGCCACCGTCGCCGGCCGGGGCGCGACTTCGCTCCTGGGCGCCGCCGCCGAGCGGCTGGCGCTGCCAGAAGTGGCGTCCAACGCCGCGGTGCTGATGTTCGGAGGGATAGAGACCACCGAGGCGATGATCACCAACGCGCTGCTGCACCTGCTGCGACACCCCGGCCAACTCGCCCTTGTCCGAGATGACGTCGACCTGCTGGACGGGGCGATCGAGGAATCGCTGCGCCTCGAACCCGGAGCGGCGGTCGTGGACCGGTACGCCACCGGTGACACCGTCCTCGGCCCGGCCACGATCCGCCGAGGTGAACTGGTCACCGTCTCCCTGGCGGGCGCCAACCGCGACCCGGCCGTCTTCCCCGATCCCGATCGGTTCGACGTCCGCCGCGAGAACGCGCGTCTCCAGCTGGCCTTCGCACACGGCCCGCACTATTGCCTCGCCGCGCACCTCGCCCGGCTGGAGACCCGTATCGCCCTTCAGCGCCTGCTCGAACGCCTCCCCGCCCTGCGCCTCGACCCGGCCCACCCGACCACTCCGCACGGGCTGGTCTTCCGTAAGCCGCCCACCCTGCATGTCCAGTGGGACGGCCCCGCCTGATCAACGTGACACCAGCGTGCGTCGCAGGGATCTCATGAAGGGCCGCAGAAGCCATCGCCGGGCGGGTACCTCGACGTACTCGTAGAGGAGCCAGGCGAGTGCCAGCGACACCGCGAAGGCGGTGATCGCGCCGATCGGCGACGGTTTGAACAGGTGCTGCCCTGCCCGCAGCACGAGCAGGTGGACCATGTAGAAGGCGAAGGAGAGTTCACCCAGTCGGACGAGGGCCGGATGTCGCCACAAGCTGGGCAGGCCGCGTACGTCGGCGAGGGCGGCCGCGGGGATCAGACAGGTGAAACCGACCAAGGTGCAGGCGACGCAGGCGTACGATCCGCCGACCTGGGAGACCAGGAAGTAGCCGATGATCGTCAGGCCCACCGACGCCTCCAGGCCGGGGCCGCGCCAGCGGCCGAGGAGCACGAGGCGGGCCACGGCGACCCCGAGGACGAACTCCGGCAGCCGGGCCGGGGGAAAGGAGTACAGGGTGCGGCCGACACCCATGTGCAGGTCCGCCCGGGTCAGGATGAGCACGGTCAGGACGCTCGCGCCGGCGAGCGCGGTCGCGGTGAGGGCCCCGGCGTGCCGCAGCAGCAGGGCGAACGCGGGGAAGGTCGCGTAGAAGAACGCCTCGCACCCGAGGGACCAGCTGACGGGGTCGAGTGTCTGCCACCACGGGTGCCACCAGGAGTGGACGAGAAGCAGATTCGCCGCGCTGCCGGCCGGCTTGCCCATGCCCATGACGAATACCGCGATACATGCCGTGACCAGGTGGACGGGGTAGAGACGGGCGAAGCGGCGGCGCCAGAAGGCCGTGGGGCGGTCGTCGGACCGGGCGGACCAGGCGAGGACGAAGCCGGAGAGCAGAAAGAAGAAGGAGACCCCCGTCGAGCCCGCCCCGAAGCCCCAGTCGGCGAAGTGACGGGCCTCCCCGTTGAAGTAGCCGAGATTGCGGGTGTGCAGGCAGAAGACGAGAAGGGCCGCCACCCAGCGCAGACCGGTGAGGGAGGGCAGTGGACCGGGATGGGTCACCCCGCGATGCTGAGTCTTCGATCGGACCGGCGATTCGGATTGCTCCGGCTCGGCGAAGGAAGACTTGCTCACGATGGGACCGCCTGTGTTGGTCAAGGAGAGGTGCTCGCTGGGGGACTGGGGTGTTGAACTGGGCACGTTTGGGGTGGTTGTCGTCGACGCGTTTTCCCCGAGGAGCCGGTAAGTATGCGTGTCGAATTGCCGTTCGATGTGGTGATGGGTGTCGGTCGCTGCAATGCCGTGTCAAGGTGTGAACGCCTGGTCGGACGCTGGGTCACCCTCTATCTGACGGCGGACGGGACACCTTCGGGCCACGGGATGGCCGATGGACTGTGACACGCACGAGGACCCGCGTCGCGTTCGGAGCGTCGGGAGCAAGGGCCACTGGACGGGGTGCGGTACGAAGGCCCCCGCCGCGCAGGCACGCACACGCGATGCCACCCTCAGTCCGTGGGAGTGGCATGGCGGGTCAAGGGGACGGCGCGTCCGGGGCCTTTAACCGCCCCGGTTTTGATGTCAGCTACTTGTTTCGACACTTCGTCAGTGGTTCGCTTTCACTAGCCTTTCCGGTCCCCACCTGACGCCTC
>NZ_JBEYFS010000409.1:0-5372 GCF_040634475.1 Streptomyces sp. NPDC007095 | reverse complement strand
GCGGTCGTCAAGGACCCGGCCTTCGCCCCCGAACTGACCGGCTCCGCCGACCCGTTCACGGTCCACACCCGCTGGATCGAGACCGAGTTCGCCAACGAGATCCCCGCGTTCACGGCTCCCGCGGACACCGAGACCGACGAGGAGCCGGGCCGCGAGACGGTTGTCGTCGAGGTCGGCGGCAAGCGCCTCGAGGTCTCGCTGCCGTCCTCGCTGGGCATGTCCCTGGCCCGCACCGGCCTCGCCGCCGGCGCCAAGCCCAAGCGCCGCGCCGCCAAGAAGTCCGGCCCGGTCGCCTCCGGTGACACGCTCGCCTCGCCCATGCAGGGCACGATCGTCAAGGTCGCGGTCGAGGAGGGCCAGGAGGTCAAGGAGGGCGACCTCGTCGTCGTCCTGGAGGCCATGAAGATGGAACAGCCCCTCAACGCCCACCGCTCGGGGATCGTCAGGAGCCTCACCGCCGAAGTGGGCGCGTCCGTCGCCTCGGGCGCCGCCATGTGCGAAATCACCAGCTGAATTCCCGGGGCATTGCCTGGCATTCCCCGGCATTCTCCAGCGCAATTCTGAACCGGTCTGACAATTCCCTGACACAGGGAATATTGAAACCGCTCGTACCGCCCAAGATACTGAATATGAGCTTTCGTCAACTGTTGTGTGGTGGGCCCCGAGGAGAGGGAAACGTATGTACAGCACGCTGATTGTGGCTCGGATGGATCCCGGGTCGAGCGTCGACGTCGCGAAGATTTTCGGTGATTTCGACGACACGGAAATGCCGCACCGCATGGGCACGCGCCGGCGCCAGCTCTTCCAGTACCGGGGTCTGTACTTCCACCTCCAGGACTTCGACGCGGACAACGGCGGCGAGCTGATCCAGCACGCCCGGCACGACCCCCGCTTCATACAGATCAGCGAGGACCTGAAGCCGTTCATCGAGGCGTACGACCCGGCCACCTGGCGCTCCCCGGCCGACGCGATGGCCACACGCTTCTACAACTGGGAGGCGTCCGCGTGACCGGCCGACGAGTTGTCATCACCGGTATCGAGGTGCTCGCCCCCGGTGGTGTCGGGGCGAAGAACTTCTGGAACCTGCTGAGCGAGGGCCGTACGGCCACCCGCCGCATCACGTTCTTCGACCCCAGCCCGTTCCGTTCCCGGGTCGCCGCCGAGATCGACTTCGATCCGGCGGAGCACGGACTGCGCCCGCAGGAGATACGCCGGATGGACCGCGCCGCGCAGTTCGCGGTGGTCGCGGCCCGCGGCGCGGTCGCCGACAGCGGTATCGACATCGACGCCTACGACCCGTACCGCGTCGGCGTCACCATCGGCAGCGCGGTCGGCGCGACCATGGGTCTGGACGAGGAGTACAACGTCGTCAGCGACGGCGGCCGGCTTCACCTGGTCGACCACGCCTACACGGCCCCGCATCTGTACAACTACCTGGTCCCCAGCTCCTTCGCGGCCGAGGTCGCGTGGGCCGTGGGTGCGCAGGGCCCCAACACGGTGGTCTCCACGGGCTGTACGTCCGGCATCGACTCGGTCGGGCACGCCGTGGAACTGCTCCGTGAGGGCTCGGCCGACGTCATGATCACGGGTTCGTCCGACGCCCCGATCTCGCCGATCACGATGGCGTGCTTCGACGCGATCAAGGCGACGACGCCCCGGGACGACGTACCCGAGCGCGCCTCGCGCCCCTTCGACGGGACCCGCAACGGGTTCGTCCTCGGTGAGGGTGCCGCCGTGTTCGTCCTGGAGGAGCTGGAGAGCGCCAAGCGGCGCGGTGCGCACATCTACGCCGAGATCGCGGGCTATGCGACGCGCTCGAACGCGTACCACATGACGGGTCTGCGCCCCGACGGGGCGGAGATGGCCGAGGCCATCACGGTCGCACTCGACGAGGCCAGGATGAACCCGACCGAGATCGACTACATCAACGCGCACGGCTCGGGCACCAAGCAGAACGACCGCCACGAGACCGAGGCGTTCAAGCGGAGCCTGGGCGACCACGCCTACCGGACCCCGGTCAGCTCGATCAAGTCGATGGTCGGGCACTCGCTCGGCGCGATCGGCTCCATCGAGATCGCCGCGTCCGCGCTGGCGATGGAGAACCACGTCGTGCCGCCCACGGCCAACCTCACCACCCCCGACCCCAAGTGCGACCTCGACTACGTGCCGCTGGTCGCCCGCGAGCAGCTCACCGACGCGGTGCTCACGGTCGGCAGCGGCTTCGGGGGCTTCCAGAGCGCCATGGTGCTGGCGCGTCCCGAGAGGAGCGTGGCATGACCACCACGGTGGTAGTGACCGGTCTGGGCATCGCCGCCCCCAACGGACTGGGCACACAGGACTACTGGGCCGCCACCCGGACCGGCAAGAACGGCATCGGGCGGGTCACCCGCTTCGACCCGTCCTCCTACCCGTCGACCCTGGCGGGCGAGGTGCCCGGCTTCGTCGCCGCGGACGTGCTGCCGAGCCGGCTGCTGCCGCAGACCGACCACATGACGCGCATGGCGCTGGTCGCCGCCGAGTGGGCGCTCGCGGACGCGGGCATCGACCCCAAGGAACTGCCCCAGTACGACATGGGCGTCGTCACGGCCAGCTCCTCGGGCGGCTTCGAGTTCGGCCAGGGCGAGCTGGAGAAGCTGTGGAGCCAGGGCAGCCAGTACGTGTCCGCGTACCAGTCCTTCGCCTGGTTCTACGCCGTCAACAGCGGCCAGATCTCCATCCGCAACGGGCTCAAGGGCCCCAGCGGCGTCATCGTCAGCGACGAGGCCGGCGGTCTCGACGCGGTGGCGCACGGCCGGCGGCTCATCCGCAAGGGCACCCCGATGATCGTCTCCGGGGGCGTCGACGCGTCGATCTGTCCCTGGGGCTGGGTGGCGCAGATGGCCGGCGACCGGCTCAGCACCAGCGACGAACCGACCCGTGCCTACCTGCCCTTCGACGCCGACGCGGCCGGTTACGTACCGGGCGAGGGCGGCGCCATCCTGATCATGGAGTCGGCCGAGTCGGCGTGCGAGCGCGGCGCCAAGATCTACGGCGAGATCGCGGGCTACGGCTCGACGTTCGACCCGCGGCCCGGCAGCGACCGCGAGCCCGCCCTGCGCAAGGCGATCGAACTCGCCCTCGCCGACGCGGACACCGCCCCCGAGGACGTCGACGTGGTCTTCGCGGACGCGGCGGGCGTGCCGGAGCTGGACCGTATCGAGGCCGACGCGATCTCGGCGGTCTTCGGTGTCCGGGGCGTCCCGGTCACCGCGCCCAAGACGATGACGGGCCGGCTGTACTCCGGCGCGGCCCCGCTCGACGTCGCCACCGCGCTGCTGGCCATCGAGGAGGGCCTCATCCCTCCGACGGTGCACATCAACCCCGACGAGGAGTACGGCCTCGACCTGGTCCTCAACCAGTCGCGCACCGCCCAGGTGCGTACCGCCCTGGTCCTGGCCCGCGGTTACGGCGGCTTCAACTCGGCCGTCGTGGTCCGCGCCGTGGACTGACCGGTACTCCCCCTGCCTCCGACGCCCCCGAGACCCCCGACTGAACGATCCATTTCGACCTGGGAAGGAACCCACGTGTCCACTTCGGAATTCACCCTGGACGACCTGCGCCGCATCCTCCAGGAGGGCGCCGGCGTCGACGAGGGCGTCGACCTCGACGGCGACATCCTCGACGAGCCGTTCGAAGTCCTCGGCTACGAGTCGCTGGCGCTCCTGGAGACCGGCAGCCGTATAGAGCGCGAGTACGGGATCGTCCTCGACGAGGACCTGCTGACCGACGCCGACACCCCGCGTGCCCTCATCGAGGCCGTGAACCAGCAGTTCGGCGCCGACGAGCCCGCCGCCGCCTGACGCCCGACGGCGTTCCCGGACCGGGCGAAACCTTTCACCTGACCTCGTCCGGTCCGGCTCCGCCGCACCCCCGCAGAACAAAGGGAGAGGAAGCACATGTCAACGCTGGAAAAGCGGGTCGCTCTCATATCGGGGGCCACCAGCGGCATCGGCCTCGCGTCCGCGCGGGCGCTGGCCGCGGCCGGCCACCGCGTGTTCATCGGCGCCCGCAGCGCGGACAACGTCGCCGAGACCGTCAAGATCCTCCAGGAGGAGGGCATCGACGCCGACGGCACGGTCCTCGACGTCCGCGACCCCGCCTCGGTCGGCGCCTTCGTGCAGGCCGCGGTCGACCGCTTCGGCACCGTCGACGTCCTGGTCAACAACGCCGGCCGGTCCGGTGGCGGCGTCACCGCCGACATCGAGGACGAGCTGTGGACCGATGTCATCGACACCAACCTCAACAGCGTGTTCCGGCTGACGCGGGAGGTGCTCAACACCGGCGGCATGCGCCACAAGAGCCGTGGCCGCATCATCAACATCGCCTCCACGGCCGGCAAGCAGGGCGTGGTCCTGGGTGCCCCCTACTCCGCCTCGAAGCACGGCGTGGTCGGTTTCACCAAGGCCCTCGGCAATGAGCTGGCCCCCACCGGCATCACCGTGAACGCCGTCTGCCCCGGTTATGTCGAGACGCCGATGGCCCAGCGCGTGCGCGCCGGATACGCGGCCGCCTACGACACCTCCGAGGACGCCATCCTCGAGAAGTTCCAGGCCAAGATCCCGCTCGGCCGCTACTCCACCCCCGAGGAGGTCGCCGGCATGGTCGCCTACCTCGCCTCCGACACGGCCGCCTCGGTCACCGCGCAGGCCATCAACGTCTGCGGCGGACTCGGCAACTTCTGAGCACCCCCCACCGACCGGCAGCCCGTACCCAGCCATGGAGAAGAAAGCGTCATGACGACCCGTGAGGTAGAGCACGAGATCACGATCGCCGCGCCCGCACCGGCCGTGTACCGGCTGCTGGCGGAGGTCACGAACTGGCCCCGGATCTTCCCGCCCACCATCCACGTGGACCGAGTGGAGCACGACGGCTCCCAGGAGCGGATACGGATCTGGGCCACCGCCAACGGCGAGGCCAAGAACTGGACCTCGCGCCGCGAACTGGACCCCGAGGCCCTGCGCATCACCTTCCGCCAGGAGGTGACCGCCCCGCCGGTCGCCGAGATGGGCGGGACCTGGATCATCGAGCCGCTCGGCGAGAACGAGTCCCGGGTACGGCTGCTGCACGACTACCGCGCCGTCGACGACGACCCGCACGACCTCCTCTGGATCGACCGGGCCGTCGACAAGAACAGCCGCTCCGAGCTTGCCGCGCTGAAGAAGAACGTCGAGTTCGCGCACGCGGCGGAGGAGGTGACCTTCTCCTTCGAGGACACCGTCTACGTCGACGGGTCCGCCGAGGACGTGTTCGCCTTCATCAACGAGGCGAACCGGTGGTCGGAGCGTCTGCCGCACGTCGCCACGGTCCGTCTGGAGGAGGACACCGTGGGGCTC
>NZ_JBEYFS010000408.1:0-5408 GCF_040634475.1 Streptomyces sp. NPDC007095 | reverse complement strand
GCGGGGCCGCTTCGTCTCGGGCGGAGATTGAGCCTGAAATTTCTGGCTACTCCGGCAACCGGCATCAGGATTTTATCCTACGTGCGCCGGCATTGGCGGATCGGCGCGCTCTTCGACACGTACGACGTCCTGCTCGCGCCGACGACGGCCGCTCCCCCGCCGCGCATCGGCTCGATGGCGGACCTCAGCGGCCTCGGCACCGACCGGGCCATGATCGCCGCCTGCCCCTACGCCTGGCCGTGGAACATCCTGGGCTGGCCCGGTGTGAACGTCCCCGCGGGTTTCGTCGACGGCGGCCTGCCGGTCGGCGCCCAGCTCCTCGGTCCGGCGAACAGCGAACCGCTGCTCGTCTCCCTGGCCGCCCAGTTGGAGGCCGACCAGCGCTGGCACGAACACTGGCCGCCGCACGGGGCGCCCGCGGACTCCCCCGCGGTGTAGACGAGTTCACCGCGCGTGCCGGTGAACGAGTTCGGGGCGCGTGCCGGTGAACGAGTTCGGCGCGAAGGCACTGACCAGGGGATTCGGGCCGTACGCTGGGCACATGGACGATGCGTCGATGGTCGGGTTGATGGGGCGGGTGACCGGCACGGTCGGACCCGGCCTCGTCGGTGAGGTGATCGTCCGGGTCCGCGGCGGCGCCGAGCACTTCCTCGCGTACCCGGCCGCTTCGAAGGAGCGGATCGAGTGCGGCACGGTGGTGATGGTGGTCGAGTACCTGCCGCCGCGCACGGTCTACGTATCGGCCGCGTACGACAGTTGACGACTCGTCTGTGCATGCTCCGCCCCAGGTGAGAGCAGTGTGCGTCAAGATTGCAACAAGGATCCGTCAGCGTCTGTACCCCGGTCTTGCACAGGAGCACACTCCCTTCGTTCGGTGCCGATAGGGCACCATGCAAAGGGGGCGTATGCCGATGGTTGTCGGCGTCGTGGCGGGGGCGGTTGTCCTCGCACTGATCTTCATCGTTGTGGTCTTCAAGCTCATGTGGCGTGTCGCGGAGCCCAACGAAGCACTGATCATCTCCGGTTCGAAGCATCGGACCGAAGGCCTCGAAGAGGGCATGGGTTTCCGCATCGTGACGGGGCGCGGCACGCTGGTGCTGCCGGGTGTTCAAGCGGTACGGAAGATCTCGCTCGACCTCAACGAGACCGAGCTGCACGTGGACTGCGTGACCACCCAGGGCATTCCGCTGAAGGTGCGCGGCGTGGTCATCTTCAAGGTGGGCGACGACTTCGTGTCGATCGCCAACGCGGGGCGTCGCTTCCTCGACCAGCAGAAGATGATGTCGGAGCGCGTGCACAACGTGTTCGCCGGTCATCTGCGGTCCATCGTCGGCGGGTTGACCGTCGAGGACATGATCCGCGACCGGGAGAAGCTGACCGGCCAGACCCGGGCCGCGTGCGGTACGGAGATGGAGAAGCTCGGTCTCATCGTCGACTCGCTGCAGATCCACGAGATCGAGGACCCGACCGGGTACATCAAGAACCTCGCGATGCCGCACGCCGCCGCCGTACAGCGGGACGCGCGCATCGCGCAGGCGGAGGCGAATCGTCTCGCCACCGAGGCCGAACAGAAGGCCGCGGCCCGGATGTCGGAGGCGACCCGGGACAGCGAGATCCTCCAGGCCGGCTACCAGGCCGAGCGCGACAAGGCGGCGGCGAAGGCGCGACAGGCCGGACCGCTCGCGGACGCCGCGGCCCGGCAGGACGTCGTCGTACAGGAGACCCGGATCGCCGAGCTCGATGCCCTCCGTCGTGAGCAGCAGCTCCAGGCGGACGTCCGCAAGCCGGCGGACGCCCAGGCGTACGAGACGCGGGCCCGTGCCGAAGCCGAGCGTGACGCGCGTATCTCGGCGGCCGAGGCCAAGGCCAAGGAGACCGAGCTCGCGGCCGCGGCGGAGGCGAACCGGGTCAAGACGGCCGCCAACGCGGAGGCCGAGGCGACGAAGGCCCGGGGTGCGGCCGCCGCGACGGCGACCAGGGCCACGGGTGAGGCCGAGGCCGCAGCGGCTCAGGCCAAGGGTCTCGCGGCGGCCGAGGCGACCCGGGCACAGGGTCTCGCGGAGGCGGAGACCATCAAGGCGAGGGCCGCGGCCCTCGCCGAGAACCAGGAGGCGGTGGTCGCCCAGCAGCTCGCCGAGAACTGGCCGGAGATCGTCCAGGCGGGCGCCAGCGCGTTCGGGAACGTCGACCACATGGTGCTGCTCAACGGCGCCGACGGCATGTCGGACATGTTCGCCAAGGCGCTCACCATGGGCGGCACGGGCCTCGGCCTCGCCCGTCAGCTGCTCTCGTCGATGAACCAGGACGGGACGGCCGGCAGCGGTACGGGGAGCAACGGCGCCGCCGGGCTCAACGGGGTCGTGCCGCCGCGCACGGAGAAGGTGCCGGTGGAGGGGGACGGCAAGGCGTGACGCCGAAGGAGAACGCCGGGGACTGATCCCGGCGGGGCGACGAGGGTGTTCCAGTCCCCCTCGTCGCCCGCGCTCCGCGGGCGGTTCGACCCGCCCGCGGAGCGTGCGTCATCGTGCAGGTCCTCGGTGGTTCCGTCCGCCTCGACGGTTACGCGGCCGCGGCGCCGACGAGGCCGTCGAGCCTGGCCTGGTGGCCGGTGAGCATCGGGTTCGGCCGCTCGGAAGCCGGCGCGGCGGCGGGCCGACCGATCTGGGTCTCCTGGGTGGGGACGCGGACCCGGCCGCCGGACAGGTCCTCCACGAGCCAGGCATGCGGGACGTCGAGCCGCTCCCCGGGCGTGCCGTCCTGCTTCGCGGTCCACGTCGTACGGGTCCGCGACCGCCTCCAACACGCCGCCCGGACCTGATAGTTCGGAGGGCGCTGGGCCCTGGGCGGCGGCTGCCGCCGAAGGGGGCCGGACGGGGTTGCCGTCGCTGAGGCGTTCGCGGTGCCATCTCGGCCACCCGCTCGGCGGGTTGGACAGGGCAGGCTCTAACGTGAGCCGCGTGACTGCCTTTACCGATGACACCGCCGAAGACGTTCCCGGCCGCTACGGCCTGTCCGCGACCACCGAGGCCGAACCCCGCGAGGTGGGCCGGGTTCGGACGGAGTACGCGCCCGCGCACGACGGTGACCCCGATCCCGGCGAGATCGTCTGGACGTGGGTGCCGTTCGAGGAGAACGACGGGCGGGGCAAGGACCGTCCGGTGCTCGTCGTCGCCCGCGAGGACGCCGGCACGCTGCTCGCCGTCCAGTTGTCGAGCAAGCGGCACGACGGGGACCGGGAGTGGGTGCCGATCGGGAGCGGGCCGTGGGACCGGTCGGGGCGGGACTCGTGGGTGGATGTGGACCGGGTGCTGCGGCTGCACGAGGACGGGATGCGGCGGGAGGCCTGTGCGCTGGATCGGATGCGGTTCAATTCGGTCGTACGCCGGTTGCAGGAGCGGTACGGCTGGCGTTGAGGGCTCACCCGTAGGCGAACACCCGCTCGAAGGAGCCTCGCGTCGCCTGATCCCTCGCGCGGTCCAGGACCCCGAACACGACATGGTCGAAAGCACCCTCGAAGCGGCCTTTGACCAGCAAGTCGTGGAACGCGCCCGCCACCTGCGCCGGATCGTTCCGGAAGACGCCGCAGCCCCACGCGCCCAGCACCAGCCGGTGGTAGCCGTGGGCCGCGGCGGTCTCCAGGACGCGCTCGGCGCGCACGGCCAGGGCGGGTCCGAGCTCGGGCGCGCGCTCCGGGGCCGTGCGCAGGACGACTCCGGCGTTGGGGGCCGCGGCGGTCAGGAATCCGACGGTGTACGGCTCGTCGAGCAGATCTCCGCGGTCGTCGCGGAAGACGGGCACGGCGGGTGAGTGGATGACACGGTCCGTGTAGAACGGATCCCGGTGGGCGCGGTGGTGGTCGTAGAACTCCCGGGCCCCCAGCAGACACGTGTACAGCGCGGAGGCCCGGCACAGGGCCTCCTCCTGAGCCTGCGCGCCGTTCAGGAAGCCGCCGCCCGGGTTGCGCGCCGAGGCGAAGTTCAGGACGGCGACCGGGTCCGCCGGGCGCCCTCCTTCCTTGCGCACGAGCCGTCGGGCGGCCTCCAGACTGCTCTCGCCCGTCACCTCGATCAGCGTGCTTTCGCGCGGTGCGCTCGCGGGGCTGCCGGCCGGTGCCCTGACCGGCCCTGGGCCGTACATGCGCGTTCCCGCCCGCGCGGCCTCGATCGCCGCGGCGATCGGCACCGTGCGTCCGTCGGACGCGCGGTACCCGCCCGCCGCGACGATCTCCTCCGTCTGCCGCGCGTGCGCACGCAGGCGCGCACTCATGGCGCGACCCCCGTACGCGCCACGAGGACGCCCCTCGCGATCTCCCCCGTCGCTCCCCCCGGCATTTCCCCGGCCGATTCCCCCGTCGTGCCCATGAACGCATCGTGAGCGATGCTGGTCCTACGGCGCAACGGAATTTCCCAGCCTCGTAAACAGCGCCTCGTGGCCCGGCAAACAGCGCCTCCGGAGCCCGCGAGCAACGATTTGCACCCTTGTGCGAACCGCCAAGAGGGTCTTGGGTGGGACGAGCGATGCCGGTCCGGCACCACAGACGTCGGGCCGGCGGCATGGTGGAATCTCAGGAGGATCCCGACATGTCCGATTCGGTGAGTGACTGTACGGAGCGCCGCTCCGCCGTCACCGAGGCCGAGGTGGAGGCGCTGGTCCGAGGCATCTGCTTCAAGACCGGACCGCCCCGTACCCTCGGTGTCGAAGTGGAATGGCTCGTCCACGAGCTGCGGCGGCCGCAGCTCCCGGCATCACCCGAACGACTCAAAGCGGCCTACGCCGCACTGCGGACCCTGCCCCTGCGTTCGGCGCTCACCGTCGAACCCGGCGGACAGCTGGAGCTGAGCTCCCTTCCCGCCGCCTCCCTGATGGAGTGCATCGGGTCCGTCTCGGCCGACCTCGACGCGGTACGCGCGGTACTGCGCGAGGCGGATCTCGGCCTCAGCGGGTACGGCCACGACCCCTGGAACCCCCCGAGCCGCTTTCTCCATGAGCCGCGCTACGACGCCATGGAGCGATACCTCGACCGTGCGGGCCCGCAGGGGCGGGCCATGATGTGCTCCTCCGCCTCCGTCCAGGTGTGTCTGGACGCCGGATACGAGGAGCCCGGACCCTTGGGGCACGGTCGCCGCTGGTGGCTGGCGCACCAACTGGGCGCGGTCCTGGTGGCCGCGTTCGCGCACTCGCCGGTGGCCTCTGGCCGGTACACCGGCTGGCGCTCCACGCGGCAGTCCCTGTGGGCGGCCATGGACCCCGGACGGTCCGCCGCGCCCCCGCTGGGCGGTGATCCGCGCGCCGCATGGGCCCGGCGCGTCCTGGACGAAGGCTATATCTCCTGGCCGCACTACCTGCAGATCGAGGCGAAGCTGGCCGCGAACCGCACCAGCACCGGAGCCAGGCCGCCGCGCGAGGGC
>NZ_JBEYFS010000407.1:0-5432 GCF_040634475.1 Streptomyces sp. NPDC007095 | reverse complement strand
GGCGCCCTGCTCCACGCCGCAGGGGTGCGCGGGACGTTCCTGGCCGGCGGAGTGCTCACTCTCGGCGCCCTGGCCGTCCTGGCCTGGCCCGCGACCGGCTGGTCGCGGGCGAGGTCGGACGGTCAGGACAGTGGTTCGGCGGTGGGCACCATCGGCGACTGGTAGCCGCCGCTGGCCAGCATCCGTACTTCTCCCGCCGTGCTGATCTCGGCGCGGAGGATGCCGGTGGGGTCGGAGTACACCGGGTTCCCGCCCGGTCCAAGGGCGGCGGTCCGTTCGACGACCACCTCGTCGGTGATGACGCCGACGCCTGATTCCTGATGGGTGAAGAGCAACCGGTAGCGGTCCGGAGTGTGCATGACGACCTCCCGTACCCGAGAAAAGTCAGAGCTACATATGCGGGCAAATCGCCCCTCCTCCATGATGCGGCCAGATCAGCCCGGCAGCAGCACTCGCCGAGCGGCCCTTGCCACGAGCCCGGACCGGCCCCTGTCACACCATGTGCTGCCCCTCGCCTCACGGCGCCCGGCAGTGTAGACATAGGCACATGGTCCGGCTCTTGGGTCGATCCCGGGCTCGGTCGACCCCTCGCCCAGGCGGTCCGCGCGCGCGGCGCAGACCCGCGTCGGGACTGCGGTCCGCGCTGGGCGGACGCAGCGTCGCCGGCCAGGTGTTCGTGCTGCAGGTGGTGATCGTGCTGCTGCTGATCGTCTCCGCGGTGGTGGCGCTGGTGCTGCAGGTACGGCACGACAGCACGCAGGAGGCCCGCAACCGTTCGCTGGCCGTCGCCGAGACGTTCGCCAACGCCCCCGGCATCCGTGAAGCGCTGAACAGCCCCCACCCCACGCTCGTGCTGCAGCCGCAGGCCGAGGCCGCCCGCAAGCAGTCCCACGTGGACTTCATCGTCGTGATGAACACCGACGGGATCCGCTACACGCACCCCAAACCGGACCGGATCGGAAAGAAGTTCGTCGGGAACACCGCCCCCGTGCTGGCCGGCCAGCCCATCACCGAGGAGATCAACGGGACCATCGGGCCGCTGGTGCAGGCCACGGTTCCCATCGAGGCTCCCGACGGCAAGGTCGTGGGCATGGTGTCGGCCGGTATCACGACCGCCAACGTGGGCGGTGTCGCGGACCGGCAGCTGCCCCTACTGCTGGGTGCCGCGGCCGCGGCGCTCGCCCTGGCCACCGGGGGCACGGCGCTCGTGAGCCGGCGCCTGCTGCGCCAGACACACGGCCTGGGCCCGTACGAGATGACCCGGATGTACGAACACCACGACGCGGTGCTGCACGCCGTCCGGGAGGGGGTGATCATCGCCGGCGGCGAGGGAAGGCTGCTGCTCGCCAACGACGAGGCACAGCGCCTGCTCGACCTGCCCGCCGACGCCGAGGGGCGGCATGTCCTGGAACTGGGCCTCGAGGCGGACACCGCCGACCTGCTGGCCTCGGGACGGGTCGCCACGGACGAGGTGCACCTGGTCGGGGACCGGCTGCTGGCCATCAACCAGCGGCCCACGGACCTCCAGGGCGGCCCGCCCGGCAGTGTGGCCACCCTGCGCGACTCGACCGAGCTGCGGGCGCTGTCCGGCCGGGCCGAGGAGGCACGCGAGCGCCTCAAGCTGCTGTACGACATCGGGGTGGGCGTCGGGACCAGTCTGGACGTGACCCGCACCGCCGAGACGCTGGCGGAGGTGGCCGTTCCGCGGTTCGCGGACTTCGCCACCGTGGACCTGGCGGACGCCGTACTGAACGGGGAGGAGCCGGACGGGGTCACCGAGCTGCGCCGTACCGCGTACAGCGGCATCAGCAAGGACGCCCCGCTCTACCCGGTCGGCGAGAAGATCCGTTTCATCGCCTCCACCCCCCAGGCCCGGAGCCTGCGCACGGGCGAGGCCGTCGTCGAGCCCGACCTCGAAGGGGCCCCGGGCTGGCTCGCCCAGGACCTGGAACGCACGACGCAGGTGGTGGAGTACGGCATCCACTCGCTGATCACCGTGCCCCTGCGGGTGGGCCCCCTGGTGATGGGCGTCGTCAACTTCTGGCGCTCCCGGAAGCCCGAGCCCTTCGACGAGGAGGAGCTGGCCCTCGCCGAGGAACTGGTCGCCCGTGCCGCCGTCTCCATCGACAACGCGCGCCGCTACACGCGCGAGCACACCATGGCCGTGCCCCTGCAGCGCAGTCTGCTGCCGCGCAACCTGCCCGAGCAGAGCGCCCTGGACATCGCCTACCGCTATCTTCCGGCGCAGGCGGGGGTGGGCGGGGACTGGTTCGACGTGCTGCCGCTGTCCGGCGCCCGGGTCGCCGTCGTCGTGGGCGATGTCGTCGGCCACGGACTGCACGCGGCGGCCACGATGGGACGCCTGCGGACCGCCGTCCACAACTTCTCCGCCCTGGACCTGCCGCCGGACGAGATCATCGGGCTCCTCGACGAGCTGGTCGGCCGCATCGACCAGGACGAGGCGGCGGCGGAAAGCAGCGCCGCGATCACCGGCGCCACCTGCCTGTACGCCATCTACGACCCGGCCTCCCGGCTCTGCACCGTCGCCCGGGCCGGCCATCCGCCCCCGGCGCTGGTCCGTCCCGACGGCAGCGTGGAGTTCCCCGAAGTGCCCGCCGGTCCTCCGCTGGGGCTCGGGGGTCTGCCGTTCGAGACGGCCGAGCTCAAGCTGGAGGAGGGCAGCCGCCTGGTGCTCTACACGGACGGGCTGGTCGAGGACCGGGAACGGGACATCGACGAGGGGCTCGAGCTGCTGCGCGCCGCCCTCACGGGGGTCGACCGGTCACCGGAGGACACCTGTCAGGCGGTCCTGGACGCCCTGCTCCCGGCCCGCCCGAGCGACGACATCGCCCTGATCGTCGCGGGCACCCGCGCGCTCGGCGCCGAGCACATCGCCGAATGGCAGGTGCCGTCCGAACCGGCGGCGGTGGGGGAGGTACGCGCCTCGGTCACCCGGCAGCTGGCGGAGTGGGGTCTCGACGAGATGGCGTTCACCACCGAGCTGATCCTGAGCGAACTGGTCACGAACGCCATCCGCTACGGCAGTGGCGCCATCCAGGTCCGTGTGCTGCGGGACCGCAGCCTGATCTGCGAGGTCTCGGACAACAGCAGCACCTCACCCCGCCTGCGGTACGCGGCCACCACGGACGAGGGCGGACGCGGCCTGTTCCTCGTCGCCCAGCTCACCGAACGCTGGGGCACCCGCTACACCCAGGCCGGGAAGGTCATCTGGGCCGAACAACCGCTGCCCTGAGCGGCCCGCGGAAGGGTTCACGGTCTCGATCCGGTCCCCCGGCGCGACGAATTCCGTGGTTGCCGGTCCAATGGAGGTAACGGGATACACCGGTACGACATGTGCCGTCGCGTCCACGGGGCCCTGCGGCGGTGCACTGGAGGTCCGCGATGTCCACTGCTCTCCGGCTGCTGCCCGCCCTCTCCCCCGGCCATCGGGAACGGCTGATGTCCCTGGCCCGGGAGGTCTCCTTCCCGGCGGACGGAAAGATCTTCGAGGCAGGGGGAACCGCGGACCGTTTCTGGGTGGTCCGCTCCGGAACGGTCTCCCTGTACCAGCGGGTCGTCGGAGAGCGACGCATTTCCGTGGCGACACTGGGGCCCGGCGATCTGCTCGGCTGGTCGTGGCTGTTCCCGCCGCACCACTGGGACTTCGGCGCCGAGGCGTTCAGCCCCGTACGCGCGTACGAGTTCGATGCCGCGGAGGTGCGCACGCTCTGCGACCAGGATCCGGCCCTGGAACTGTCGCTGACCCGGACGATCGCCGCGATCCTCGCGCACCGGCTGGAGACGACCCGGGCGGCCCTGATCGAACACTACGCGCGCCACGGCGGTGGCAGCGTGCGCTGAGGTGAGCGGCAGGGGGCCGGGCTGCGATAGGAATCTCATGTGAACCAGACTCCTGACCGCAACGAGACGTCCTTCGAGCTCCTGCCCGGTGCCCCCGACTCCCCCGTCATCCTGCACGTCCCGCACTCCTCGCGGCACATTCCGGCGCCGGTGCGCGCCGGCATCGCACTCGACGACGCCGCGCTGGAGCGGGAGTTGGACCACATCACGGACGCGCACACCGCGGAGCTGGCCGCAGCCGCGGCGCGGGCGTCCGGGGTCACGCCATGGAGGTTCGTGAACCGGCTGTCCCGGCTGGTGGTCGATCCCGAACGCTTTCCCGACGAACGGGAGGAGATGCTGTCCGTCGGAATGGGCGCGGTCTACACACGCACGACCCGTCGCACACCGCTGCGGCCCGCCGACGTCGACCCGCGGCCGCTGCTCGAGCGCTACTTCCACCCGTACGCGGCAGCCATGACCGCGGCGGTGGCCGACCGACTCGCCGTCACCGGGCGGGCGGTCATCGTCGACGTCCACTCGTATCCGACGGCCCGGCTGCCGTACGAGCTGCACGGCGACGGTCCGCGACCGCAGGTCTGTCTGGGGACCGACTCCTTTCACACGCCGCCCGAGCTGGTCACCCTCGCGGAGAAGGCGTTCGCGGGCCTGAGCGGTGTCGGGATCGACAGCCCGTTCTCCGGCGCGTACGTCCCGCTGCGCTTCTACGAGCGGGAGCCGCGGGTCACCGCCCTGATGGTGGAGATCCGGCGGGACACGTACATGACCGAACCGGGAGGCCCCACGGGCCCGGGGTTCTCACGGCTCGCCTCGGCACTGACGGCTCTCGTCGACGCCATGGTCAGCGAGTGAAGCGCCAGCAGGTCTGACTGAAGCGCTTGCCCCTGCCGAACCCGAAGACGGTGTGCGGCGCCACCTCGAAGACCAGGGCGACGCCCGCGTCCCCGGCTTCCTCCGTCGACGGCGGCGCCGCAGCCGCCGTGGCGGAGTCGAAGGCGCCGTTGCGCACCTCGAAGTGCCACTCCGGGCCGTACTTCGCCTCCCACGCCGCCGCCAGCCCGGCCAGCCGCTTCTCGTCGGTGATACGGACCGCGTCGCCCTCGACCACCAGGTCGCAGCCCTCGCCGTAGGCGTTGGTGCCGGTGGTGAGAACGACATGCGGGTTGGCGGCGAGGTTGAGCCCCTTGCGCTCCTGCGCGCCGGTGGCGAAGTGGAGCGCCCCGTTCAGCCACACCGACAGCAGGGGGGTCACGTGGGGTCGGCCGTCCGGACGTACCGTCGACAGCCAGAAGATCTCGGCCTTCTCCAGGCGGGACGCGGCCTCTGCCCAGGGGGTGGCGATGGCCCCGGGGGAGCTGTAGCGCGCGTCCAGATCGGTCTGCGGTTCCTGCGTCTGTGCCCGTGTCGGCATGGCGGAGTCCTCTCGGTCCTCGGTCCCCCCATGGTTCCCGTGAAGTGCTGACTCCGCGCGCGGACCCCTCTAGGCCCTGTCGTCAAATTCCCGTCTGCCCCGCGACGCCATGCACGCACTCTCACCGCACCAGGCACAGACCCAAGTACGTCCAGTACGA
>NZ_JBEYFS010000406.1:0-5434 GCF_040634475.1 Streptomyces sp. NPDC007095 | reverse complement strand
GCTCGGCCGGAGCGGTGGCGCCCGCCGTCGCGTCCGCGAGGGAGGCCACCGCGTCCTCGCGCCAGCCGCGGTCCCAGTACACCTGGGCGGCCTCGGCCAGCACCGGCGGCCCGTGGTGCAGCCCCTGGAGCTTCTCCAGCGCGCCGCGGCTCGCCTTGTAGTCACCGAGACCGGCGCAGGAGTCGATCAGCAGCGGATACGCCGTCCATCGCTTCGGCGCCAGCTTCAGTGCCTCCTCGGCCCACTTCCGCCCGGTCCGGAAGTCGTTGCGGGCGTTGGCGAGCGCGGCCAGCCCCTCCAGCGCCGTCAGGTTCCCCTTCGGCTTCGTCTCCAGTGACGTGCGCAGCGCCTGCTCGGCCTTCGGGAAGTACGCGGGCGTGGCAGTCCGCTGCCCCTGCTCCACGTACGCCGTGCCGAGCACCGCCCACGACCGATCATCGCGCGGATGGGCGCGCAGATGGGCCTCGTGGTCGTCGATGAGCGCCACCAGATCGGGCAGCGCGGCGGGCACCCCGGCCCCCACCGCCGTCCCCGCCCGTGTCACCGGACCCGGCGACGGCGGCGCCGCGGTCCGCGACTCCCAGGGCAGCAGCACCAGCACCCCGCCGAGGACGGCAGACCCCGCGACCAGGCCGATCAGCACGTGCTTGGCGACGGAGGGACGCCGCCCGGACGGCCCCTGGGGCGCGAGCCCCGTGAGCACCGGCTGTCGCTCTTCGATCTCCATGCCGCTCACTGTGCGTCAATACGAAGACCACATACCGGCACGCCAAGCCCCGCGCGGATGGGGTTCACACCGATGGCCCCGAGTGCGACGCTGTGATCATGAGCCGTATCGAAGCCCCGCGCGACGAAGTCACCGGCAACCTCGTGGACCGCCTGCTGAGCGGCCTGCCGGCCGAGGCCGTCCTCATCGACCCGGACGTCACGGCCTCCTACGCGAACGACATGGCGAGCTTCTGCGAGGCGGGCACCCCTGCCGTCGTCGTCCTGCCCCGTACCGTCGAACAGGTCCAGCACGTCATGCGGATCGCGACCGAGCTGCGTGTCCCGGTCGTCCCGCAGGGCGCCCGCACCGGCCTGTCCGGCGCCGCCAACGCCTCCGACGGCTGCATCGTGCTGTCGCTGGTGAAGATGGACCGCATCCTCGAGATCAACCCGGTCGACAGGATCGCCGTCGTGGAACCCGGCGTCATCAACGCCACCCTCTCCCGCGCCGTGAACGAACACGGTCTGTACTACCCGCCGGACCCCTCCAGCTGGGAGATGTGCACGATCGGCGGGAACATCGGCACGGCCTCCGGCGGCCTGTGCTGTGTGAAGTACGGGGTGACGGCCGAGTACGTCCTCGGTCTCGACGTGGTGCTGGCCGACGGACGGCTCATGTCCACCGGACGCCGTACGGCGAAGGGGGTCGCCGGTTACGACCTCACCCGCCTCTTCGTCGGCTCGGAGGGCTCGCTCGGCATCGTCGTACGGGCGATCCTGGCGCTCAAGCCGCAGCCGCCCCAGCAGTTGGTGCTGGCGGCGGAGTTCGGATCGGCGCGGGCCGCCTGCGACGCCGTGGTCCGGATCATGGAGGGCGGGCACGTCCCCTCCCTCCTCGAACTCATGGACCGTACGACGGTCAAGGCCGTCAACGACCTGGCCCGCATGGGCCTCCCGGAGACCACCGAGGCGCTCCTCCTCGCCGCCTTCGACACCCACGACCCGGCCGCTGACCTGGCCGCAGTCGGCGCCCTGTGCGAGGCCGCGGGCGCGACGCAGGTGGTCCCCGCGGAGGACGCGGCGGAATCCGAACTGCTGCTCCAGGCACGGCGGTTGTCGCTCACCGCACTCGAAGCGGTCAAGGGCACCACGATGATCGACGACGTGTGCGTGCCACGCTCCCGGCTCGGCGACATGCTCGAAGGCATCGGGCGCGTCGCCGAGAAGTACTCCCTGACCATCGGTGTCTGCGCGCACGCGGGCGACGGCAACACCCACCCCACCGTCTGCTTCGACGCCGACGATCCCGACGAGTCGCGGCGCGCCCGCGAGTCCTTCGACGAGATCATGGCCCTCGGTCTGGAACTCGGCGGCACCATCACCGGCGAACACGGCGTCGGAGTCCTGAAGAAGGAATGGCTGGCCCGCGAGCTCGGACCGGTGGGCGTGGAGATACAGCGCGGCATCAAGGCCGCCTTCGACCCACTGGGCATCCTGAACCCGGGCAAGGTGCTCTAGAACCCCGCCTCGGCCGTTCCCGTGGGCCGAGTGCGGTCACCCCCGTCACTCCCGTCACTCCCGTCACTCCCGTCACTCCCGTCACTCCCGTCACCGTTCCGGTGAAGTCGGTCCAGGAGGGCCAGTTCGTCCTCGCTCAGCCGCAGGGCGCCGGCGGCCACGTTGGCGGCCAGGTGGTCCGGGTCGCCGGTGCCGGGGATCGCCAGTACATGCGGTCCGCGGTGCAACGTCCAGGCCAGCCGGACCTGCGCCGCGCTCGCCCCGTGGGCCCGTGCGACGGCCCGCACCTCGGCGGCGTCGGCACCCCGCGCGCCCGCCGTGCGCCCGGCCCCGGCGATCGCGTAGAAGGGGACGAACGCGATCCCCTGCTCGCCGCAGGCCCGCACGAACTCGTCCTGGCCCGGCCGTACGCCGATGCCGTACGGGTTCTGCACACAGACCACGGGCCTATCCGGCGCGGGGCGTCGGCACCCTGTGGGAACCCCGGCCGCTCGCCGGGACCGATGCCCTCGCAGCCGTACTCGGCCGCTCGCGGACCCTGCTGCTGACCGAACTGGAGACCCCGGCCTCCACCACCGAGCCGGCCCACCGCACGGGGCTCTCGCCGGCCGGGGTGTCCCGGAACCTGACCGCACTGCGCGACGCGGGCCTGGTCAGCGCGCACCGGGCCGGTCGCTCGGTGCTGTACGCGCGCACATCGGCCGCGGAGACCCTGCTGGCCGCGGCCCGCCCGTAGGGCACCGGCGCACGGCGGATTCACTCGCCGTCCGTCGACTCGTCCGACGGACACGGGTCGCGCAGCCACAGTTCGTCGTGACGGCCCGGGGCCGGGGCCAGCAACTCGGCGAGGCCATCGTCGATGCCGAGCTGCTCGGCCTCGAAGCCCGGCGGGACCGCCCGCAGGGTGCGCTCCAGCCAGGCGGACACCTGTGCGGTGGGCGCTTCGAGGAGGGCGTCCCCGTCCGGGGAGCTGAGCGCTATCAGGACGACGCTGCGGCCCGCGACCTTCGTCGGCCACACCCGTACGTCGCCGTGCCCGCACGGCCTGAACACCCCCTCGACGAGCAGTTCACGGGCGAAGGTCCAGCTGACGGGATGGTCGGAGCCGATGTGGAAGGTGATGTGGACGGCGTACGGGTCGTCGGAGCGGTAGGTGAGCCGGGCCGGTACGGGGATGCTGCGTTCGGGCGACAGGACGAGACTGAGCTCGAGTTCGCGTTCCACCACGGTGTGCATGTCGATGCGCTTCCTTTCGGGTACGGGGCCCTCAGGGCGGGCCCGTACGAGTGGAGAGCGCGATCACGCGGAACCATTACGCGGGTTCGAAGAAGTTTTTTGGCGCGCGTTCCGAGGCCGTGTTCCGGGCGGCGACCGCTTGTGGCGGAACCTTGCTCGAAAGAGGTGGGTACGGCGGGAGCGCCGCTGACAGGCGCGCCCGTCTGATAGATGTGGAGCCCCCAAAAGCCCCCGAGCAGATACGGGACGACGGACATGAGCGCCCCAACCCCGGCCCCCGGCGACGACCGGCCCCGTGAAGGGTATTACCCGGACCCCTCCATTCCTGGATATGTCCGGTACTGGAACGGTGCCTCCTGGGTACCGGGTACGAGCCGTCCCGCGCCCTCCGACGGCGTACCGCTCACGCCGCCGTCCGGCAACCGGCCCACGGCTTCCGTTCCCGCGCCCGCTCCGGTCCTCGCCGAGGAGACCGGCCCGCACTTCTTCGACGAGGACCCGCAGCCCGCCGCCGAGCCGCGCCGGGTGAGCCCGGCCGAGGCACAGCACGGCAGCAGGCCCGAGCCCGCGGCCGCGTGGGGCGCCGAGCGCTCCCAGCAGTCCGGCTTCGGCGGCGAGCAGGAGCGCCGGGTGTCCTGGGGCGCGCCTCCGACGGCCGACCCGCGGCTGGCGCGCGCGGCCGAACCGGGAGACGCGGTCGTCCAGCCGGACGGTGAGTCCGCCCGCGCCGACGGCACGGCGACGATCCCGCCCGCGGACTTGGGCGGCGCCCGACCTCCCGCGTCCGGCCGCACCGTGGTGTTCCGCCGCCCGACGGGACCGGCGCCGGCCACCGGCGCCGAGGGCTCGTCCGCGGCTCCGGCGAGCGGCGCGCAGTTCCCCGGCACCGGTCACCCCGACGGCGCCGCGGAACCCGCCCCTTCCGAGGGCACCATGATCTTCCGCCCGTCCGCCCCGCGCACGGGGCCGCACCGCGGGGCGCAGACCGGGGGCACGACTCCGGCCACCGGCGCACCGGGGGCGGACACGCCCGCGGCGGGCGGCCCGGCCGGGTCCGGGGGCGGCTTCGGCGCCGGGCAGGCCGCCCAGGCCGCGGCGGAGGCGGCGGCCCAGTCCGCCGCCGCGCGGCAGCCGGCCACCCCCGAACCTTCCACCCCTTCCACCCCTTCCACCCCTTCCACCCCTTCCGTGCCCCAGCAGTCCACCGGGCCCGCCGCCACGCCTCTCACCAGTGGCCCCGGTGGGGGGCAGCCGTCCTGGGCCCAGCAGGTGCACCGGCTCGCGGGTGACCCGGGCGCCGACGGGCAGCCCGTCGTGCCGTGGAAGCCGCCGGTGGACGACGTGTTCCAGGCCGCCGCCCGCAGACAGTCCGAGGCGCGCCCGGCGAGCCTCGGCAGGCGGCTGCTGGCCCGGATCGTGGACACCGCGGTCCTGGCGACCGTCACCGCCGTGGCCGCCGTACCGCTGGGCACCAAGGCGATCGACCACATCAACGAGAAGGTCGACGCGGCCAAGCGGTCCGGCCAGACCGTCACGGTGTGGCTGCTCGACGGCACGACCACGGGCTACCTCGGGATCGTCCTGGCCGTCCTGCTCCTCTTCGGCGTCCTCTACGACGCGCTGCCCACCGCCAAGTGGGGCCGCACCCTGGGCAAGAAGGTGTGCGGCATCGAGGTCCGGGACATCGAGGGCCACGAACCCCCGTCCTTCGGGCGGGCCCTGCGCCGCTGGCTCGTCTACGCCGTCCCCGGCGTCCTCGTCATCGGTGCCGTCGGCGTCCTGTGGTGTCTGTTCGACAGGCCCTGGCGCCAGTGCTGGCACGACAAGGCGGCCCACACCTTCGTGGCCGCGTAGCCGCCCGTACGCCGCCGTAGTGGCCTGACTCTCCGCGCGGCGGCGTGGCCGCCGGGGCCCCAGGGTACTCGATCAGTTCTTCTGGAAGTGGTGGGCCAAGTCTGTCACGTGCGGCGGC
>NZ_JBEYFS010000405.1:0-5506 GCF_040634475.1 Streptomyces sp. NPDC007095 | reverse complement strand
CGCCTCGACGTGCGAGAGCGACGCCGGCTTGCGTGCCAGGTGCAACGCCGGCGCCGACACGACCTCGGCGTACGCGCTCGCCGCCCGCGGGAACATCGGCATCCCGAACACCTCGTCGCCGGGCTTGAACCGATACGTCAGCGGCCCCTCCTCGACCACGCCGCTGATGTCCCAGCCGAGGACGAACGGCGGTCGGCCGAGCAGCGGGGGGAACTCGCCGGCGCGCAGAAGTGCTTCGATCGGGTTCAGCCCGATCGCCTTGACGCGGACGAGAACCTCGGTCGGGAGGGGCCGGGGCTCGGGCGCGTCCACGATGGTGAGCACCTCGGGACCGCCGAGCGACTGCTGGGTGATGACGCGCATGACTCTCCTGGCTCTGGAAGGGGGGAGAGAACCCAGGCTATGCATCCGATAGGAACTAGCAGGTACCTTAGGCGCCATGAGCGGTTTCGGTCCCGGTGATCCCTTTCTCGCCGACTGTCCGGCGCGTCTGGCGGTCGAACTCATCGCCGACAAGTGGACGGCGGTCGTGCTCTACGGCCTCAGCGAGGGCCCGGTGCGCCATGGCGAGCTGATCGAGCTGATCGGGGGCATCTCCCGCAAGATGCTCACTCAGACGCTCCGGCGGCTCCAGGCGCACGGACTCATCCGCCGCCACGCCTACGCCGAGGTGCCGCCCCGCGTCGAGTACGAGCTCACCCCGCTCGGGGCGACGCTGATCGATCCGATCCGCATGCTGACCGAGTGGGCGAGGGCGAACGGCGACGCAGTGCTCGATGCGCTCGACGCCGATCCCGAGCCGGTCGCCCATAGCGACCGAGACCCCAGCTAGGGCACTGAGTGTCCTCTCGGTCGCTACTCGGTATCGGCCCGGCCATGCTCGGTCTGCAGGCTCTCGATGCGTTGGACGATCTGCCACATCGGGGTGGTGGTCCTGGCGCGCCCTCCCGCGTTCTCACGGCGTGCCGACCTGCTGACGGATCGTAGTCGGGGGCCGGTCGCGGGCGCAGCCGAACCCGGCATCCCGCCGGAGCCGGACCTGCCCGATGATCTACGCCATGGTCATCGGCCGCCGACCGGCACGAGTACCCAACTCGCCATCCACACCCGACCCGTGACCTGCGACTTCACGATGCACACCGCTCATTGGGCGGGGATCCGCTGTCCGGGTGGTTCCGGTACGCCATCTGACGGGCGATCAAGCACTGCTCGGGTTTGGTCGCGTGGTCGGGGGCCGACAGTGGGCGCCGCGGCAGATGCCGCTACGGGTTGCGCGGACCGGCGGGAATGCCGGTTGGGACGGGTCAAGGATGCGAGCCCGATGGCCAGGCGGTGACAGGCCGCCCGCGTACGGTGCCGCCCGTCCGGCTCCGGAGGAGTGTCATGTTCCGCGCCCGTCCGATTCGGTCGTTGCTGGCCGCGGTCTTTGTGCTGGTGGGTTTGGCGGCGGCTTCGCCGACCGCCGAGGCCCAGGGCTCGCCCGCCAGCCACCGCCCAGCGGTCGTCCAGGCCCACGGTTCGACTGCCGGCCGGCCCAAACCGCTGCCTCCCGCGCGTGTTTGCCAGCCGACATCCAATTGGCATCGGGCGGCCTGTCTGCCCATGCTCAATCCCAACTTCAGACCCATCGCGTCTCTTCCACCGGGCCAAATGCCGCCGGGCCTGAGCCCGTTCGACATCCGCAGTGCCTACAAGCTGGCCGGCACCAACGGCAGGGGCCGGACCGTGGCCATCACCGTTGCTCACCACAACCCCAACCTGGAGAGTGATCTGGCCGTCTACCGCCGCCAGTTCCACCTCCGGCCGTGCACCACCGCCAACGGCTGCCTCCGCGTGGTCAACCAGAACGGCGGCACTACCCCGCCGTCCACCACCGACCCCACCTGGGCGTTCGAGGAGTCCCTCGATGTGGACGCGGTGAGCGCCGCCTGCCCGGACTGCCACATCCTGGCCGTCGAAGCCGACGACGCCGCCCCCCTCAACCTGTTCGCCGGGGTCGACCAGGCCGTCGCGCAGGGCGCGAAGTTCATCAACAACAGCTGGCTCCTGCCGGAGGCCTCGTTCGAGGGTGCCTTCGACTTCCACTTCAACCACCCCGGCGTGGCCTTCACCTTCGCCTCGGGTGACAACGGAGGCATGACGCAGTACCCGGCCGCATCCCCTTACGTCACCGCGGTGGGCGGGACCACGCTTGCCCGTGCGCACAACCGTCGCGGCTGGACGGAAAGCGCCTGGAACAACACCGGGTGCGGCTGTTCCCTCTTCGAACCCAAGCCGGCCTTCCAGCACGACACCATCTGCACCAACCGCACCATCGCCGACGTCTCCGCCGTCGCGGACAACTTCGCGGTGTACAACACGATCCCCTTCAATGGCTCCACCGGCTGGTTCGTCGCCAACGGCACCAGCATCTCCTCCCCGCTGATGGCCGGGATGTACGCCCTGGCCGGCAAACCCGCCCCGGGCACCTTCCCCAACTCCTACTCCTACGCCCACCCGCAGGACTTCTTCGACATCACCGTCGGCACGGCCGGCTCCTTCTCCGCGCTGCCGGGATACGACGCCCCCACCGGCATCGGCACCCCCGACGGCGTCGCCGGACTGCGTGACCCCTCGGGCGGAGGGTACAGCAACGCCTGATCGAAACATCGAGCCGGGAAAGATGCCGACCAGTGAGCGGGGGCTGTGCACTCTCCCCCGCTCACTTACCGCTGTGAGACAGGCAGCAAAGGTGGCACTCGACTTTGGCTGCGGTGAGCGGGGTTCACCGCAGCCAAGAGGCTGAATTTCGACACGACCGGGCAACCCCTCCCTGGCAGCCAGCCCGGCCTGCGTCAGCGGGCCGGGCGGTCCTGAAGGCGCAGCCGGAAGGAGCATCAGGCGGGGAAGCGCAGCGGACCCGCCGACCGGGCTGGAGCGCAGCGGAAGCCCGGCAGCGGGACGAAGTCCCGCTGGTGTGACCGGGTGGTGCGGTGGCAGCGGTTCGCCGGCATCCGGGTCACCCTGGACCGCCGGGCCACCTCAACGTCACTGGCCCCGGCCTCGATCAGATCGGCGGCCGTCAAACCGGACCCGCTCACGCCGAGCCCGCTCCTCAGCAGTCAGCCCTCCGCCATCGGGATACCTCATTCCCCCGGCATAGCGCGACCCACGACAGCCGTCACGACCCCACATAACCCGCACCCTTAAAGATCTCTAGCCTGCCGTGCCCCTCGAAGCGGACCATGGTTTGCAGATCATGATCAAAAGGACTCTCACGACGGCCGTTCTCACCGTTGCCGCACTGCTGACACCTCATGGCCCGGCAAACGCAGCCGACCCGATCCATGAAATCAGCGGCCACGGCCTGGACGCATGCCCCCGCCCGGCGCTGTGCCTGTACATGGACGGACCCTGTTGCCCAATTGGTTCATGTGGCGAGTTCGAGGGCCGCGAGCCGGGAGGTTCTGGTCTGGGCGAGCGGGGTGCCGGTCCACCAGGCGTCGAGCCGGATCAAGTTGACTGCAGTGGCTGTCAGGACATGGCCGAGGTGTGTTTTGGCTAGGCCGCGATAGCGGGTGCGGCGCATACCGCCGACGGCGACGGCTTGGTGGATGGTTCCCTCAACACCGGCCCTGGCGGCGTAGCGTTCCTTCCACGCCTTGGTGGTCTGCTCAGCGCGGACGCGTTCGAGCAGGGCGTCTTGCCCTTGAGGCCGGACGGTGAGCTGTCGGCCGTACTGGGTGGAGCGGGTGCACTGGTCCCGGACGGGGCAGGGAGAGCAAGTCGTGGTCGCGAAGTGGATTCTGATCGCGTCGCGGCCGTTGTTGTCGAGGCCGACTGTCCAGTAGCGGCTGGTCCGGCCGGACGGACAAGTGGCAGTCCTTTCCTGCCAGTTGATGGTGAAGGCGGACTTGCCGAACCCGGCGGACCTGATCTGTTGCGGGGTACTGTTCGGCCGGACCGGTGCGACCACACAGATTTCGCGTTCGACAGGGGCGGTCAGCAGGAGTTCGGCGGAGGAGTATCCCGAGTCCAGGAGGTGTTCGGCGGGCTTGAGGCTCTTGGTGGTGAGGGCATCGTGCACTGCGTCGACGACGGTGGCGTCGTTCGCGGTGGCATCGGTGGTCACCACGTGGGTGATCAGATGCGGCTGCCCGGAGCCGGTGCAGTCCTCGCTCAAGTGGACCTTGTAGCCGGTCCAGGCCGAGCCGCGCTTGTGTGAATACCGGGCCTGGGGATCGTACGGCGAGGCGATCAGCGCTCTGCCCGGCGGGAGATCATCCTTGCCTCGCCAGCCCACTTCCTGCACTCCGTCGGTGACGGTGCGTGTGAACTGCTGGATCCAGACCGTCCGCAGCACGGTCACCGCGGGGATCTCGCGCAGCCATGTCGGTGCCGTGGAAGTGTGTACGGCTTCGAGTAAACGGTAGCCGTCGGCAGCAATCTGCTGGGCCAGCCGGTCGCGTTCGGACCGTTCGGAGGGCAGCCGGTAGGCATCGGTCCTGGCGCCGTAGCGCTTCTGCCATGCCGGGTCCATCCAGCTCACGAGCCACTGCGCACTGGCCGCGGACAGTGCTTCCAGGCAGGCCCGGAGCGTCTCGCCGATGAACTCCAACCGGTTCAAGCGCCGGACGGCCGCCAAGACGTGAGTGGAGTCGGTGCGCTGCCGCCCTCCGGCGCTGACCAGGCCCTGACCGGCCAGGCGCTCCAGCAGCAGGTCCAGCACCCGCTCCTCCAGGCCGTGGTCCAGCAGCCGTTGCCGGAACCCGGTCAGCACCGTGAAGTCGAAGCCGGGATCGGTGAGCTCCAGTCCCAGCAGGTACTTCACGTCGATCCTGGCCCGCACCGCGTGCGCTGCCTGTCGGTCCGTCAGGTTCTCAACGAATTGCAGCACGCTTACCAGGGCGAGCTGTCCGGGCGAGATGCCAGGCCGGCCGCGGTCTCCGAACGCCTCGCGGAACTCCTCGTTCGAGAAGACTGACCCGAGTTGGTCACGGATCCGCATTGCAAGACACCCCTTCGGGAACGCAGCATGTGCGACCGCACTCGTTCCATCCGGAACACCGACAGAAGCCGATCCCATCGACACAGCCGCCACCCCCTGTCGTAGGGCGACCCCACTCACGCGCCCCTGACCAGCAGGATCCGTCTCGCCGCCTGCCTCCGACCGAGTGATCGACGCAAATTCCCTCGAATTGGGCAACAGGGTCTCTCGATGAAGTTGAAGACCTCGGCGCGGGCGGTGGCCCGGTCGGGCCAGATCCGGGTGCCGATTTCCTCCTTGAGCAGGGCCCAGAAACTCTCCGCGGCGGCATTGTCGAAACATGATCCTGTGCGCCCGCAGCTCTGCCGAAGCCCCAACTCCCGCATTCGGGCGCGGAATTGGGTCGATGTGTACTCGCTGCCGCGATCGCTGTGGATCACACAGCGCTTGGTGCCGGGACGCTCGGCGTGGAAATCGCGGCCGATCAGGTCCGGGGCCGGCGTCGCCTTCTTGTCCGGCCGGGTCAGCGAGCGGTGCTTG
>NZ_JBEYFS010000404.1:0-5540 GCF_040634475.1 Streptomyces sp. NPDC007095 | reverse complement strand
CAGGCAACGTCTGCCCGGCAAGGAGCGGCGTCCGGTGCGTGCTCTCGGCGTGCCGGCCAGAAGTCCTCGTACTGGACGTACTTGGGCTTTCGGCCGGTGCGGCGAGAGTGCGTGCCGGGCGTCGCGACGGGGCGAACGTTGCCTGTTGCGGCCCTAGCTCCGCAGATCCACCAGCAACGGCGGCGCGTGCTCTCCCCCCACCGTGGTGAGCGACAGCACCGCGTGCCCCGGCGGGACCTCGTGCGCCAGCTCGGACGCCGACCAGCGCTCCCGCTCGACCTTCCTTATGGTGACCGCGTCCGTGGTGACGGCCTTTCCGGTGACCAGCTTGCGCAGGGCGTGGATGGCCCGGGTCATCGGCTGATCCGCGAAGACGGTGTGCTTGGCCACGTCACGGGTCTCGACCCACTCCGTGCCCCAGGCGTGGGCGAAGCGGCTGCCGTCCCAGGTCGTGACACCGGAGAACGCCATCCGGCAGCCCACGGCGCCGTACAGCGGCCCGTGCAGCGCCTCGGGGATGTCGCCGATCGTGCGCAGGGCGAGCACCACCCCCGCGTTCTGGGAGCGCAGGCGCTGGATACGGCGTACGGAGTCGGGCGTCAGCGTTCCGGTGGCGTCGTCGAGGACCAGGCAGGCGAAGTGCGGACGCTCGCCGCCGCGTACGACGGCGGTGAACTGGGCCAGTACGAGCCGGGCGAGCAGCCGGGCGGCCTCCTCGTGTCCGTGCTCGGGCAGGTCGATCCGCACCCGCAGCGGATGGTGGGCCACGGCGCGCAGCGAGAAGGCGCGGCTGGTGCCGCCCGCGCCGAAGAAGTCGGCGAAGGCCGGCCGGTCCAGGAGCGCCAGCCGGTCGGCGAGCGCCGGGCCCGCGTCGGCCGGGCTGCCGACCTGCCGCATACGGGCTTCCAGTTCGCGGCGCATTCCGGCGTGCTGCGGCCCCGAGAGGGCTTGGTGCAGGGCGGTCAGGGCCGCCGGTACGCCTTCCAGGAGCTCCCGCAGGACGGACATGGGCGGGAACGTGCCGTGCACGGCCCGGTAGGGGCCGAGGAGTTGGGCGAGCGCGGTGGTGGCCCGCTGGCCGGCCACCGCGTCGAGGTCCCCGGCCAGCCCTTCGGCGAGGAAGGAGGCCGCTTCGTCGGGGTCGTCGGAGTCCGCGTACAGATCGAGGTCGTGGACGGAGGCGGGGTCGCCGATCTTCACCACGACGTCGAAGGCCGAGTCCGGGCCGAGCGGCGTCCCGGCGGCGGCGACCGCGACGACGGCGCACCGCCCGGTGAGCGCCTGCAGGGCGAGCGACTCGACGACGGGTCCGACCAGGTGCCGGGTCTTCCCGGAGCCGGACGGCCCGACGGCGAGCAGGGAGGTGCCCAGGGCCTCCGGATCGAGGGCCGCGCCCCCGCCGTCGTAGGCCTCCGGGGTACGGTCCCCGGTCGTCCACCGCCCGATGCGCACCTGTCCCGCGAGCACGTCGTGCGCCGCGGTGCGGGCGGGCAGATCCCGGGCCCCGGAGGGATGCGTCCAGGCCGCCCCGCCCCGTCGCAGCACGGTGTCGACGAAGGCGGCCAGGCGCGTGGCGTCCCACTTCGCCGTGGTCCACGCGCGCCGCACCCGGGCGCAGTCCACGTCGTTCATCCGGCCGCCGAGCACTTCGGCGGTGAGCAGCTCCGCCGCCTCGTGCTGTCCGGCGTCACGGAGTTCGGGCCACTGGGCGGCGGGCAGGTCCGGCGCGAACTTCGCGGTGCCGGCCTCCTGCGCCTCGTTGCGCGCGGCTCGGGCGGCGAGCCACTCCCTGGCGTATCTCCGCCAGGCGCCGATACGGGCGAACGGCCACACCACGAGCAGGGTGATCAGCGTGTAGAGCCCGTCGGTGATCAGCTGCGACTGGAACAGGTCGTAGCCGCCGGAGACCAGGGCCACGAGGGAGAACAGCGGGGCGACGACCGGCAGGGCGTCCCAGCCGACTCCGGGGAAGGCGTTGGGGAAGACGAACGTCAGGGCGATCAGTGCGCCCAGCGCGGCGAGGGCGGCGCGCAGGGGCTGGGGCCGGGCGGTGACGTAGTGGCGGACGACCTCGGGCCAGCTCCCCAGCCGGCCCATGGTGTAGACCAGCACGCCGAAGAAGACCCCGTTGTAGACCTCGATGGCCTCCGCCCCCTGCCACACCTTGGGCGAGGTGGTGCCGCTCCACCACCAGTCGTCCGGTGTGAACACCTTCAGCACGGCCCACATGTAGGGGACGCTGCCGTGGCGCCACAGCGACCAGACGACCAGTGCCACCACGAGCGGGACCACGAGCCCGACGATCGTGACCGGCGAGAGCCGCTCCCGCCCCTTCGACGGGCGACGCACCCGGTATCCGTACCGCCAGATCCCGGGTCCGGCGGCGGGTCGCGGCTTGTTGAGCCAGTCGGCGACGGTGGGCCGGGGGGCCGGGGACTGCTCCGGCACGGACGGCAGACCCGTGGGCCGCGGCGGCGTTCCCCTCGGTACGGGGGGTACTCCAGGTGGCGGCGGCACGGCGGGTCCCGGCACGGCACCGGTATGCCCGCCCCGCGCGTCCTGCGTCCCGTCGCTGTCCATCGCCCTGCCCCCTGACCAGCCGCTCCGTGCTTCGTCCGCGAGTCAATCTAGTGCCCCTGCGAGGGGAGTTCACCGTTTACGCGGCCGGGTCCGCGCCTTGCCCGGGCGGAGCGGCGACGGACCGGGACCGTCAGCCTCTCGCCCCTCTATGTCCACCGCGGACAACGGATTCCTCCGACAACGCCCACATGGAGCATGCCGACCCTCCGTTCCCGGCCCTAGCCTGCGAAGAAAGAAGTCAAGAGTCCGAAAACACCCCGCCCGGCGCACCCCGTCCGCCGCGGGGCCGTCCGGTTCGCAAGATCATCAGGGAGCCCCTCATGACCGCACTTCCGCAGGAGCGCCGCGTCGTCACCGCCATCCCCGGCCCGAAGTCGCAGGAACTGCAGGCCCGACGCACCGCCGCGGTCGCGGCCGGTGTGGGTTCGGTGCTCCCTGTCTTCACCACGCGCGCCGGCGGCGGCATCATCGAGGACGTCGACGGCAACCGTCTGATCGACTTCGGCTCCGGAATCGCCGTGACCTCCGTCGGCGCGAGCGCCGAGGCCGTCGTACGCCGGGCCTCCGCGCAGCTCCAGGACTTCACCCACACCTGTTTCATGGTCACGCCGTACGAGGGCTACGTCGCCGTCGCCGAGGCGCTGGCCGAGCTCACGCCGGGTGACCACGCCAAGAAGTCGGCCCTGTTCAACTCGGGCGCCGAGGCCGTAGAGAACGCCGTCAAGATCGCCCGTGCGTACACCAAGCGCCAGGCCGTCGTCGTCTTCGACCACGGCTACCACGGCCGTACGAACCTCACGATGGCGCTGACCGCCAAGAACATGCCGTACAAGCACGGCTTCGGCCCGTTCGCGCCCGAGGTCTACCGGGTGCCGGTGGCGTACGGCTACCGCTGGCTGACCGGCCCGGAGAACGCCGGCGCCGAGGCCTCCGCCCAGGCGATCGACATGATCAACAAGCAGATCGGCGCCGACAACGTCGCCGCGATCATCATCGAGCCGGTGCTCGGCGAGGGCGGCTTCATCGAGCCCGCGAAGGGCTTCCTTCCCGCCATCAGCAAGTTCGCCAAGGACAACGGCATCGTCTTCGTCGCGGACGAGATCCAGTCCGGCTTCTGCCGCACCGGCCAGTGGTTCGCGTGCGAGGACGAGGGCATCGTCCCGGACCTGATCACCACCGCCAAGGGCATCGCGGGCGGTCTGCCGCTCGCTGCCGTGACCGGCCGCGCCGAGATCATGGACGCGGCGCACGCGGGTGGCCTGGGCGGCACCTACGGCGGCAACCCCGTGGCCTGCGCGGGCGCGCTCGGCGCGATCGAGACGATGAAGGAGCTCGACCTCAACGCCAAGGCGAAGCACATCGAGGCCGTCATGAAGGCCCGCCTCGGCGCGATGGCCGAGAAGTTCGACGTCATCGGCGACATCCGCGGCCGTGGCGGCATGATCGCCATCGAGCTGGTCAAGGACCGCGCCACCAAGGAGCCCAACGCGGAGGCGACCGCCGCGCTCGCCAAGGCCTGCCACCAGGAGGGCCTGCTGGTCCTGACCTGTGGCACCTACGGCAACGTCCTCCGCTTCCTGCCGCCGCTGGTCATCGGCGAGGACCTGCTGAACGAGGGCCTCGACATCATCGAGCAGGCCTTCGCCCGTATCTGACGCCCCACCCGTCCCAGCCCCGGACCCCGGCCGACCGCCCCGAGCGGATTCCGCTTGGTTCCGGGGCTGCGGCGACCGGGGTCAGAGCGTGTGAAGAACGTGTGCGAGGTGCATGACGGGACGCGATTGCGTCTGTCGGAGCCGGATCCCCTGCCGTAGGTTCTACCCAGATGAGAGATACACCCCGCCCACAGGGGACTGTGGGTGACACCGGGTCGAGGCCTCCCCAGCTTCGCCCTGGTCGTGCCCTCGCGCACACACCCGGAGCTTCCGGCTCCGGATCTCCTCACCGATCGGACAGTCGCCCGCCCCAAACCCCCCGGGGCGCGCGACGACCCGATCTGGACGGCCGCCTCGGAACTACCCCCCCTGTTCCGGGGCGGCCGACCTTCCTCCCCGGGCGTCCCGGACTTCTCGGCTTCCTCGGCCTTCCGGCCCTCCTCTTCGCGCTGATCACCTGGCAGGTCGCGGCCCACGGCCCCCTCGCCCGCGCGGACGAACACCTCAGCGGCCGTCTCGTCCACCCCGACCGCGTCTCCGAACTGCTGGCCGACCTGGGCAATGTCACGGTCGCGGTGCCGGTCCTGGCCGTCGTGCTCGGGTACGTGGCGTGGCGGGCCCGCGCGGCCGGGCGGGAGCGCTGGTGGCTGCCGTCCCTCGCGGCGGCGGCCTTGATGGCCGTCGTTCCGGCATTGATCGTGCCTTTGAAAGAGCTGGTCGCCCGGCCGGGGCCGCCGGTCATGGGCCCGGGCACGGGCTTCTATCCCTCGGGTCACACCGCCACCGCCGTCATCGCGTACGGCGGTGCGGCCCTGGTGCTGATTCCGTGGCTGCGGGGGGCCGGGGCCCGCCGCGCTCTGCTCGTCGGCTGTCTCGCCCTGAACCTGGGCGTCGCCTTCGGCCTGATCCGGCGGGGCTACCACTGGCCGCTGGACGTGGCGGCCAGTTGGTGTCTGTGCACCGTACTGCTGCTGGGGCTCGCGATGTTCCTGAGCCGCAGCAGCACGGGTTGACCGGAGCACACCATCAAGGAACCTTCGGCAGCGCGTCCACGGTCGACGGGTCGAAGTACCCGACGCGGCTGCCAGGTACGTATCCCTTGGGCCTGCCCCGCTTCGCCGGGTGCATCGTCACCGTCATGATGACGTTGATGACAGCGCGCTTCTTGTCGAGGTCAAAGCCCTCCCACGAGACCTTCATCTCTGGGGACCCTAGGCCCTGTCGTCAAATTCCCGTCCGCCCCGCGACGCCATGCACGCACTCTCACCGCACCAGGCACAGACCCGAGTACGTCCAGTACGAGGG
>NZ_JBEYFS010000403.1:0-5549 GCF_040634475.1 Streptomyces sp. NPDC007095 | reverse complement strand
GCCGGCGTGGCCGTGGGTGCTCGGCAGCGGCTTGCGCTCGGGCAGGCCGCCCTGCTGTCCGCGCTCGTCGCGGGTACCCCCGTGCCCGAGGGGTTCGACCGGGGGCGGCTGGGTGTGCAGGCGCGGGCGCTCGCGGCCAAGCGGGCGGACGTCGTCGCGAAGGTGGCGGCGGAGCTGCCGGAGATCCTCGGGGACGCGTACCGGCCGGCGTTCCTCGCGTACGCGCAGGGGCATCCGATGAGCGGTGGGTACCGGCGCGACGCGTTGGACTTCGCCGCGTACACGCTGCTCGCGGGAGACCCCGAGGACGCTCAGACGCGGCGGCGGCTGCGCGCGTGGTGGCTGGAGCGGTCCGGCCCGACCCCGCCGTCGCAGCGGCCCACGGCCCGGCTGGCCCGTGCGACCCGACGGGCACTGCTGCGCCGCTGACCCCGCCCGCGCCACAGGCGCGGACGCGCCCTGCTACGCACGCCGTAGTGCCTCACCCCGGCAGAGTGTGCCGGGGTTAACACCGGGCCCCGCCCGGCCGGATTCCGTGTCTGGTTTCCTGGGTTTCCTGACGGTATGGAGCCCGGTCGAACTACCCCATTAGGCGCCTTCCTCCCACCCTGCAACCCTTTCTCCTCGTACGGCAGTTGGCGTGGTGCCCGAAGTAATATGCCAACCCGCACCCGTAGCGCACCAGCGTGCGGTGCCGCAACAGGAGGCACCATGCGATCCAACAACCGCACCGGATTGGTCAGTGGGACAGGACTCATCATCGCGGCCCTCACCGCGACCCTCGTCGCGCTGATCTTTCCGATCTGGTCGTACGCGGACCGCGCCGGCACCGGCCTGGACACCCTGAACGCCCAGTCCGTGTCGACGCAGTTCGGTCCGCTGTCCGCACTGGACCGGGAGTTCGTCACCAAGGTCCGGCTCGCCGGACTGTGGGAGCTGCCCGCCGGTCAGCAGGCCGAGGAGCGCGGCACCACCCAGGCCGTGAAGACGGCGGGCGCGCACCTCGTCGAGGGCCACACGTTCCTGGACGCGCGCGTCCGGAACGTCGCCGCACGGCTCGGACTCGAGCTCCCGAACCAGCCCAATGCCCAGCAGCGCGGCTGGCTGGCCACGCTCGACGCCGCGCACGGCACGGACTACGACCGGAAGTTCGCGAACATTCTGCGCCGGGCACACGGCAAGGTCTTCTCCGTCGTCGCCCAGGTCCGCGCGAACACCCGCAACTCCCTCGTACGGGACCTCGCCGACGACGCGAACACCACCGTGCTCGACCACATCAAGGTCCTCGAAGCCACCGGGTACGTGGACTTCGACGCCCTCGCCCAGGACGCCGCGACCGCGAGCCCGCCCCCGCTGACGGCCTCCCCGGCCCCGCCGGGCCCCACCCGGTCCCCGGACAGCCCCGTCCCCGTCACCCCGTCCGGAACCTATCCGCTGCCCCCGGCCGCGTCCCGCCCCAAGGGCTAGGACCTCTCCGGCGGACCCCGCCGAAGACGCGGCACCCTTTCGCGATCACCGGAACGTCACAGAGCCACAACGCTCCGTCCATATCGTGGGCATACCGTGGCGCGGGCCTGGACTCTTCGCGTAGAAACACGCCATGTTCTGGGTCCTTCTCCTGCTCCTGGCCTGGGCCGCGGCCGGCATCTCCTGCACTCGGCTGTGCCTGGCCGCCGTGCGCTCGGCGGCGGTCGACGCCGACGCGGCGCGCGGACACCACCTCACGCTGTACGAGGCGGCGTTCCTGTCCGGCGGCCCCGCCCGGGTCGCCGATCTGACCCTGGTGTCGATGGCCCGTCAGCGGCGACTGCTGCTCGCGCACACGGGCTGGGCGACCGTCGTGGACCCGCGCGGGCGCGACGAGATGGAGCGCTCGGTGATAGGGGCGATAGGCCCGCAGGGGCAGTCCCGGATAGCGCCCGTACGGGCGAGCACGGCCACCGCGGACTCCGTACGCAGCCTCGCCGACCGCCTCGTCGCCGCGGGCCTCGCCGTGCCCGACGGCGCCCGCACCACCGTCGCGAGCGCCATCCGCCAGGTCCAGGCCGCCGCCGCGGCCGTCCTCGCCCTGGGCGCCGTCGCCGTGCTGATGCCCGCTCAGGCCCGGGCGAGCGAGAACGACGTACCGATCGCCGTGTGGTTCTCGCTGCCGCTCATCCTCACCCTGAGCTGCCTCGCCATCGCCCGCATCGAGGTCCACCCGTACACGCGCTGGGCCTCCCCGGCGGGACAGCGGCTGCTCGGCACCCTCGCCCGGCACCCCGACGCCACCGGCGACGACCGTACGTACCTCACCTCGGTCGCCGTACGCGGCGTGCGCGCGGTCGGCGAGCCGGAGCTGCGCGCGGCCTTCGCGCACCGCGACCGAAGCCCCGAGAGGCAGCGCTGACGGCGCCCGAGGGGGCGCATAGGGGTCATTGGGGCCGACACCGGCACCAGGTGCTTTACTTCATCAACTGACGAACCAAACATCCCTTTTGTCGCTGCCGTGCGCCGAAGGGGATACGCGATGAGAGCTGCCGTCCTGTACGGAACCACCGGGTCCTTGCTTCTGAGCGGCCTCATCGCCGCCCCCGCGGGCGGTGCGGCTGCCTGGCCGGGCCCCTCGGCCTCCCTCGAGGCGCGCGGCACCACCGTCGCCGCCACCCGCGCCGCGACGGCCGGCATCCACTGGGGCGCGTGCCCCAAGGGAGACGACCTCCCGGTCGCGATGCGCTGCGGCACGGTCACCGTGCCACTGGACTACGCGCAACCCGACGGCAAGAAGATCAAACTGACCGTCAGCCGTGCCGTCGCCACCGGCAAGGACCTGCGCAACTCCAAGCACAAGGTGCCGCGTCAGGGCTCCCTCGTCTACAACCCGGGCGGCCCGGGCGCGTCCGGCATGTACTTCCCGCTGATCGGCTTCCTCCCCGAGTGGAAGCGCATCGCGGCCGCGTACGACCTCGTGGGCTACGCCCCGCGCGGGGTGGACCGTTCGGCCCCACTGTCCTGCGAGGACCCGAAGCACTTCCTGAAGGGGCCCGCGCAGGCGCCGACGTACCCCTCGGAGACGTACAAGAAGGAGCGCATCGCCGAGGCACAGGCGTATGCCCGCGGCTGCCTCAAGCGCTCCGGGCAGAGCATCCGGCACTACACCTCGCTCAACAACGCCCGCGACCTCGATGTGGTGCGCGCCGCGCTGGGCGAGCGGAAGCTGACGTTCATGGGGGCGTCGTACGGCACGTACTTCGGCGCCCTGTACGCGACGCTCTTCCCCTCGCACGTACGCCGGATGGTGTTCGACTCGGCGGTGAACCCCGACCCCCGGCAGATCTGGTACCGGAACAACCTCGACCAGTCGGCCGCGTTCGAGGCCCGGTGGGCGGACTTCCGCGCGTGGACCGCCAAGCACGACAAGGAGTACGCGCTCGGCACCACGCCCCAGGCGGTACTGCACAGCTACGAGAAGGCGCGGGCACGGCTCGCCGCGGCGCCCGCGGGCGGCAAGGTAGGGCCGCGTCAGTTGCAGGGCGCGTTCCTGGAGGCGGGGTACTTCGACGACTACTGGCCGCAGCGCGCCCTGGCGCTGTCCGCCTATCTGAAGGGCGACCCGAAGCCCCTGATCCAGCAGGCCGGGCCCCATCCGGAGACGTCGGCCGAGGCGGAGAACGGCAACGCGGTGTACACGGCCGTGGAGTGCAACGACGCGGCCTGGCCGACGGACTGGCGTACCTGGGACCGTGACAACACGCGGCTCGCGCGTGTGGCGCCGTTCGAGACCTGGGACAACGTGTGGATGAACCTGCCGTGCGCGTACTGGCCGGTGCCGCGGCAGAAGCCCCTCGATGTGCGGACGCTGCCCGGAACACTGGCGCCTGTCCTGATCCTGGCGGCCGAGCGGGACGCGGCGACGCCCTACGAGGGAGCGGTGGAGCTCCAGCGGCGGCTGTCCGGCTCGGTCCTGGTGACCGAGAACGGGGCCGGGACGCACGGGATCGCGGGCGGCCCCAACAAGTGCGTCAACGGCTACCTGGACGCGTATCTGCTGGAGGGCCGTCTCCCGAAGCGGCGCACGGCGTGCGCGCCGCACGCGGAGCCGAAGCCGGCGGCGCCGGATGGTGACAAGACCACCCGGCACGACACGGAGGCCCCGGAGGACCCGAAGACGACCCGCCAGGCCCCCTGATCAGGCGAGACCGGCGACCAGCTCGGCCACGGACTTACGGCGGCCGGTGTAGAACGGGACCTCCTCGCGGACGTGCATGCGAGCCTCGGAGGCGCGCAGGTGGCGCATGAGGTCGACGATGCGGTACAGCTCGTCGGCCTCGAACGCGAGCATCCACTCGTAGTCGCCGAGGGAGAACGAGGCGACCGTGTTGGCGCGCACGTCCGGGTAGCCACGGGCCATCTTGCCGTGGTCGGCGAGCATGCGGCGGCGGTCCTCGTCGGGCAGCAGGTACCAGTCGTAGGAGCGCACGAAGGGGTAGACGCTCACATAGTTGCGCGGCGTCTCGTCGGCGAGGAACGCCGGGATGTGCGAGCGGTTGAACTCGGCGGGGCGGTGCAGCGCCATGTTCGACCAGACCGGCTCCAGGGCGCGGCCCAGCCTGGTGCGGCGGAAGAGGTTGTAGGCCTCCTGGAGCTGGTCGCTGGTCTCGGCGTGCCACCAGATCATCAGGTCGGCGTCGGCGCGCAGACCCGACACGTCGTACGTGCCGCGGACGGTGACGTCCTTCGCGGCGAGCTGGTCGAACAGCTCCTGGACCTCGTCGGCGTAACCGGCGCGGTCCTCGGGAAGCACGTCCTTCAGCTTGAAGACGGACCACAGGGTGTATCGGATGACCTCGTTGAGGTCCTTGGCCAGCTTGCCCTTGTTCGGGACCCTGCCGGACTCGGTGGTGGGGGCGTCGTCACTCATGGGGCTATTCTCCCGCTCCGCCGTGCAGGCTCTGCACCGGGTTCGCCCTGAGCGCGTCCAGTCCGGCGCGGTCGCCGCCGAGCTGGTCCACGGCGGCGTACGCGCTCGCGACGCACGCGGGGATGCCGACCCCGTCGTACGCCGCGCCGCAGACGGCGAGCCCCGGGAGCTTGGCCACGTGCTCGCGGACGCGGGCCACGCGTGTGTGATGCCCGACCGGGTACTGCGGCAGGCCGTCGTCCCACCGGGTCACCCGGGTCGCCACGGGCTCGGCGGCCAGGCCGGTGGCCTCGCGCAGGTCGTGCCGGGAGACGTCCACGAGGTCGGCGTCGTCGCGGCCCAGCACCTCCGTCTCGCCGTACCGCCCGACGGAGGTGCGCAGGACGAGCAGGTCGGGGTTCTCCTCGGCGATCCAGCCCCACTTCTGGGAGGCGAAGGTGGATGCCTTGATGGTGTGACCGTCCACCGGCGGCACCAGGAAACCGCTCCCTTCGGGGAGGGCGATGTCCGCGCGTCGGTAGGCGAGCGTCACCAGCGCCATGGAGGCGTACTCCACACCGGCCAGCTCGGTGGCCTCAGATAGCGGGCGACGCGCTCGGCGCCGTACTGCAGTACCGCCTCGTTGATCAGGGCCCGGATGTGATTGCAG
>NZ_JBEYFS010000402.1:0-5609 GCF_040634475.1 Streptomyces sp. NPDC007095 | reverse complement strand
ACCCTGTCCTCGTCGAACTGCCCGCCGAGCAGCGCCGCCTCGACGACAGCAACGAGGGCTGCCTCTCCGTGCCGACCGCGTACGCGCCGCCGCCCACGCCTCCGGTCTGCTGCGGGAGGCGCTGCGCGTGGCCCGGACGTACGGCATGGCGGCCCTCGCGATCGAGTGCGCGGCTCTGCTGGACTCCACGGCGGACGCCTAGGTTCTGCTGGACTCCACGGCGGACGCCTAGGTCCTGTCCGGCGGATCAGGGGACGTAGGGATACGCGTGCCGCCGGGCCCCTTTCGCATGGGCCCGGCGGCACGGATGGTGTGGAGCGGACGGACTACGGCTTGCGGGCCACCACCCCGTACATCGCGATGTCCTCGTCGCGGATGCCTGTCTCCGTGCCGTCCGGGTGCCACTTGTGGACCTGGACGACGCCGGGCTCGACGAGTTCGAGGCCCTCGAAGAACTCCTCGGCCTCCGCGTGGGTGCGAAGCCGCATGGGCATGTTGCGGGCCGCGTACTCACGGGCGACGCGGGCCACCTCAGCGGGCGCGAACTCGGCGGTGCCGATGGACATCGCCAGGTAGCTGCCCGAGGGAAGGGGCTCCAGGAGGCGCCGGACGATGCCGACCGCGTCGTCCTCGTCCAGGACGAAGTGGACGATGGCGATCACCGTGAGGGCGACCGGCTGGGTGAGGTCGAGGGTGTCACGCAGTTCAGCCGCGCCCAGGATCGTCGCCGGATCGAGCATGTCCGCCTCGACGTACGCGGTCTTGCCCTCGGGAGTGCTCGACAGTAAACCCTGTGACAGGGTGAGGACGATGGGGTCGTTGTCCACGTAGACGACCCGTGAGTCGGGGGCCACCGACTGGGCGATCTCATGGAGGTTGGGGGAGGTGGGGATGCCGGTGCCGATGTCGAGGAACTGGCGTATCCCCGCCTCCTTGGCCAGATAGGCCACCGCGCGGTTCATCCAGTCGCGGTTGGCCTTCATGTGGATCGGCAGGGCGGGCCACTCCCGCGCCATCGCGTCGCCCGCCTCCTTGTCGGCGGGGTAGTAGTCCTTACCGCCCAGTATGTAGTCGTAGATGCGCGCGGAGTGCGCGCTCTCGGTGTCGATACGGTCGGCAGGCCATCCGTTGTCGGGCAACGCCGCCCCTCCCATCAAGTCGTCGGTGCACAGCTGGTGTTCGTGGGGGAAAGAGATCGTCGTGGGGGAAAGAACAGGGCATAGCAATCAGACAAGGTTGTCAGAGGAGGAAGTCGGCCTCCCCCGCCTTGACGCCCGCAAGAAAGCTCGTCATTTCACGGGGCGTGAAAACCAGGGCGGGCCCTTCGGGATCGGTGGACTGACGCAGCGCGATCCGCCCGTCGCCCAGTTTCTTCGCCTCGACGCAGGCGCCGCCCGCGTCGTCGCTCCATGGCTTGGACCAGCCCTGCGTGCCCAGTTCCCGGGACGGCATGCCGTTGCGTATGTGGAGGTGCACTCATAGCTCCTTGCGAATCGCACCGAGAAGTTCCTCGGTCTTCCTGGCGGGCGTCGACTGTGCGCCCAGCCGGTCCAGGGCCTCGCGGTACACCACGACGTCGTCGTCCTTGTCGAGGTAGACGGCGCCCACCAGACCGCTCAGATAGACGATGTCCGGCAACTCGGGTGCCCTGAACCGGAAGAGATGGAACGCGCCGGCCCGCATGGCCGGATGCGGGCCGTTTCTGAACGGCATGATCTGCAGGGTCACATGGGGGAGCCTGTTGACCGCGATCAGATGGTCGATCTGCGCGCGCATCACCTCGGGCCCGCCGACCGGCCACCTCAGCACGGTCTCGTCCATCACCACCCAGACGCGCGGCGGAGCGGGCCGGGACAGCAGCTCCTGACGGCGCATGCGCAGCGCGACCCGGCGCTCGGTCGCCTCGGCCGAGGCGTGCGGATTGCCCGCGCCGAGCAGGGCGCGCGCGTACGCCTCCGTCTGCAGCAGCCCGTGCACGAATTCAGCCTCGTACGCACGGATCTGGAGGGCAGCCTGCTCCAGGCTCAGATACGCCGCGAACCAGTCCGGCAGGACATCTCGGTATGTGTGCCACCAGCCGCGTTTGTTGGCCTCGCGGACCGACTTCAGGAAGGTGTCGATCTCCTGCTGGTCCGTCACGCCGTACGTCCGGAGGAGCTTCTCGGCGTCGGTGAGCCGGAGCCGGGCCACCTTGGCGGCCTCCATCCGGCGGATGGTGGAGTGGCTGACGCCGATCGCCTCGCCCGCCTGCTCGTATGTCAGCCCGGCCTGGGTGCGCAGCTCCTCCAGCTGCTTGCCGAGAATCATGCGCAGGACGGAAGGGGCGCCGCCCCAGTCGGTCTCCGTGGACACGCCTTACCCCCTCACAGCGGGCTTCGAGGTCGCAGTCTGTCACGATCATCCGTCGACGGGGGAAGCATGCACCTGGCACATTGCAATTTTCAACTTGTCGGTTGCGAGGTGTTGTTGGCAGCTGCCACAGTGGTCATATCGTCCCTGGCCCGGTGAAGGGAGTGGTTGTGCGGCCCAGTTGGGGGAGACGGGGCTGCGACGTGATGCCTTGCACGGTGAGTTGTGCGCATCTCGCGGCGGTGCGGGGCCACGGGGGACGGCATTGGCACCGCTTGTGGTGCGAAGGCAGACGAAAGGCGAACGGCGATGACCCCGCCCTCCCTCCCCCAGCCTTTGGGCCTACCGCCAGGGGACGAACATCCCCGTCGGGCAAATGTGTTCGCCCTGCCCGCGGCGCCCGCCTCGGTGGGTATGGCCCGAAGAGACGTCCGTGAGTCGCTCACCGAGTGGGGCATCGCCCCCGAGACCCGCGACAACGCGATCCTGGTGACCTCCGAGCTCGTCACCAACGCGCTGACGCACACGGCGAGCGAGTGGATCGTGTGCAGAGTCCACATCGCCGAGGAGCGGCTCCACATCGAGGTCGAGGACCAGCACCGTGGCTGGAGCCTTCCGGCCCAGCGCCGGCCGGGGCCGGACGATCAGGGTGGACGTGGACTCCTGCTGGTCGGCGCCCTGAGCAGCGACTGGGGCGTCAGAGACACCGCCGACGGCTCCGGACGCATCGTCTGGGCCGTACTGCCGTCGAAGGGAGGAGACACCGTGTCGACCGGCTCGCCGGCGACCGTGACCATGGCCCGGCCCATCCCCCACTCGGCCGAAGGATCTTTATCTGATGGAACAACAGCACATTCCTGACCTGCGCGATCACCAGCCCGCCGGCCACCCGAGCGATCACCTTTCCGCCCTCGACGGCCAAGACCGTCTCCCGGCCCCCGGCGGCCGAGACCCTCTCGCCGCCCCCGACGGCCGCGATCACACCGACGCCGTCGATGCGCGCCCGTACCCCGCCGTCTTCGGCCTGCGTATATACATCCCCACCGCGCCGCCGCACGAGTCCCCGGCACGACTGGCGATACCCGCCGAGTTGTCCGCCGGTCTGGGATACGACGCCGTGGGCACCTCCCCGGAACACGGGCAGCGGATCATGGACTGTCTGCCCCGCGTCGGTTGTGTCTTCGCCGACGACGAGCGGTGGTGGTGGATCGTCCCGTCCGGCTCCCACATAGGCGTCACCTGGCCTGCCTCCACCAGCTACGCGGTGGGCGCGCGGCTGGCCGACCCGTCCTGGACACGGTCCCTGCCGCGCTCACGGTCCGCTCGCCCCCGTCTGATCCACCGGCCCGAGGGCGACTCGCCGTACACGCCGCCGATCCCGCTGTACTTCCTCACCTGCCGCCTCGCGGGCAGCACTCCGAGCTGGTCGCTCGGCGCGGGTATCTAGTGCCGCGGCAGGCAACGTTTGCCCGTCAAGGAGCGGTGTCCGGTGCGGCGAGAGTGCGTGCCGGGCGTCGCGACGGGGCGAACGTTGCCTGTTGCGGCACTAGAGACCTGCTGCTCTTCGGCCCGCCGACACGCAAGCGATGACCTGCACAACTGTCCGTGGCCGGGCGACTGCCTCGTCGATCAGGATGTGCGCGGGGCGGGCGTGAGAGAGGCCGGTCCGCGTGGGCGGGCCGGCCTGTGGGGTTGTTCGTTCCTTTCGTGGGGCCTGGGCCCAGCTCGGGCATCGACTTGCGGTGCTGGGCCCGGCTGTGGGCCTCCGGTGCCGCTCCCGGGGGATGTCCGTCGGGACCGCTCCGAAGGGTGTCCGTCGGGCCTACGCCCGAGGAGTGCTCTTCGTCGTCGCGAGCGCGCACAGCGCCCCCAGCACCACGGCCAACGCGCCGATGATGATGCTGTTGATCACGACGCCGGTGTCCGGGCTGGTTCCGACCACCCACGGTGAGATGATCATCCACGCGCCCATCGCGCAGATGGCCCAGCTCAGGCCGTACATCCTTTCGGGGGCCATGGTGAATCCGAGGGCCAGTAGGCCTATGGCGATGCCCATGATGAGGTTGTGCGTCGCCAGGGCGGGCTGACTCGTCGTGTAGTGGAGTATCCACGGGGACGCGGCGCAGTACAGACCGAGCAGGAACACCGGTCCGTCCACGAGCGCCACATCGCGGCCACCGAGCATGCGGTCATACCGCTCCCGCATTTCGGATGCATCGGGGTGGGTCGTGATGTCACCTCTGGGGTGCGAGACGTTGGCCATGAGTCGTCTCCTTCGTTCTCTGCAGGCCTGACCGCTTCTGGTGCGGTATGCGGTTGGCGCCGCTTGTTTTCATTGTGCTCTTATTTCTTCTTTATGTGTAGAGGTCGCTTTTCTCTTCAGCGGGGCGGGATCCATCCTCAGGGGGCGATGAGGAGGCGGGCGATGGCGCGGCGGGCCCGCGTGGGTGCCTGTGGGTCGCGATGGAGCTGGATGGACTGACTGGCCGCCAGGGCCACGCCGTTGAGCTCGAAGGCGAGCTGTTCCGCATCGGTGCGCGGCGGCAGTTCGCGGGCCTCGACCGCCGTGCCCAGCTCCGCCGCGACATACGCCGACCACGAGGCGAGCGCGTCGAGCACCGCGTCGCGGACCGGACCGGGCCTGCCGTCGAACTCGCTCGCCACCGAGCCGAGGAAGCAGCCCCCGTGCCCCTCGCCCTCGGCCATGCAGTCGATCCACTCGTCGAAGGCGCGCGTCAGCCGTTCGGTGCCGGGTCTGGCGCCGACGGCCCGGGCCGGCAAGCGTAGCCCGAACGTCCCGACGGCCGCTGCCAAGCTGCCGCTCGAACCTGCCGCACTCCTCCTCGTCGAGGGCGTGCAGGGCGTACGCGCCCGTCAGGGTGTGCAGATCGGCCATGGTCGCACCGGTCTCGCCACGACGTCGTAGACCGCGGTGAAGGCCTGCTGGTCGCCTCGGGGGACGTCGGCCATCAGGTCCGGCAGACGGGGCTCCGCGGCCGGGCTTCTCCCGATCTCCACGGCTTCCTTCACAGGGGGTCCTCCAGGACGTACGAATGGTTCGGGTGGGATCCGGAGCCGGTGGGGCGGCGGATCGGCCCGCGGCGGCGAATTCACCGGTGGGGGCTTCGGCGCGGGCGTGGCGAGGGCGGTTTCGCGGGCATGGCGTGCGCCGCCGGGCGTTCAGCGGTCTGGGCGAAGACGGCCCGACCCACCAGCCGGTCGAACACCTGGCCTCGCTGCGCGCCATCCCGGGCCTGAAC
>NZ_JBEYFS010000401.1:0-5665 GCF_040634475.1 Streptomyces sp. NPDC007095 | reverse complement strand
CCGCCAGGTCATCGGCGGCCACGGACTCGGTCACGGTGTCAGTCACTTGATGTCTCTTCCATGATCATCAATTACACCGGTGAGCGTACAGACCCGGTCCTTGAAGACCCGGCCGGCGGTCTTGTCATCCGCAGGCCGCTCGCCTTCCCAGACAGCCAGGTCGTAGCTCATGCCCGGAGGCTCTCACGCCGCACTGACACACATCTGAGCCGGTCAACAGCACTCGCTCTAGCCAAAAGAAACGACGTCTCAGTCCCCCGCCATGCCGGTCCTCGCAATTCTGGTCACCGGCAGGCTGGTTTATGCTCGCGCCGTTTGCGGCGACGACCGGTCGGCGCTGGTGCGAAGGGGTGGGTGCGCATGCAGAAGAAGCTCTGGGCCTGGGGCGGCGGAGCCGCAGCGGTGGCCGGGGCGGTGGTGGCCCTGGGCGTGTCGGGCGGGGGCGGGGGCACCACCCCCGCGCCGAGAGCCCGTCAATACACGTCCTTCGCGGCCTGCCTGCTCACGGACGCCAGCGGGATCACCGGTCCCCAGGCTGCACCGGTGTGGGCCGGCATGCAGGACGCGTCCCTCGCGACTCACGCCAAGGCCAGCTACCTGGCGGTCGCTGGGCCGGAGACGGAGGCCAATGCGCAGGCCTACGCGAACACCCTGATCCAGCAGCGCTGTGACCTCGTCCTGGCGGTGGGCAAGGCGCCCGCCTCGGCGGTACGGAAGTTGGCGCCGAGTTCGCCCAAATCCCGATTCATCACCGTCGGTTCCGGATCCAGCCTGCACAACGTCGGTTTCATCGCCGCCACTTCAAAGACGCGTACCGCCGTGGCGAGAGCGATGGAAGCCGCGGTCGATGCGTCACCGAAGGAATGAAATTCACCTGTCCGTAACCCTGCCGCTGTCTTTGATTCTCGTTACCCCCAGGTGAATCTAAAGAACAGTCAATGGAGTTCCAACTGATCTAGTACTTACGGCTCCTGATGCTGTTGAGTCAGCCCGCTTGGTGATCATGTGCTGATTCTCGTCAGGAGCTGTGATGCGCTCTCGTCGTTTCCGTCGTTCCGCCCGGCGGATACGCCTGCACCGCAGGGTCGTTCGCGCCGCCACCGTCTTGGTGCTGGCCTGCCTGGCGATGGTGCTGACCGGGGAGTCGGCGGTGGCGGACGGCCGCGGGCTTCCTCCGTTGTCGGTGCCCAGCTTCTCCGACGTGCTGGGCTGGCTGAAGGACCCGGCCTCCCCGCACTGGGGGCATCTGCCGCGCCAGCGGTCCGGGTCCGCCGCCGGGCACAGCCACCACGCGTCGGCGGCCTCGACCCGCGCCCACCGTGGTGTCGGACACAAGCCCGGCCACGGCAGAGGTGAACTTCCCTCCGCCAAGCCCTACACGCGCGAGGTCGCCAAGGGCCCGAGCGCCACCCGGCTCGGGTTCAACGCCAGAACCAGCAGGCGAGTGGCGGCCAAGTCCACCGCGACGTCGAACTACTTCAAGAACGCGGACGGCTCCTACAGCCGCAGCTACTCCCTGCTGCCGGTCAACTACCGTGACTCGGCCGGGGACTGGCAGCCCATCGACACCCACGTCGTGCGCGGTGCGCACGGTCGCTGGGCGGAGAAGGCCAACTCGCCCGCGGCGGACTTCGCCGCCACCGGCTCCGATGCCGCACTGGCCCGCCTGACCATGAGCGGCGGACGGCAGCTGTCCTATGGCCTGTCCGGAGCGAAGCCCGTCGCGCCTCAGGCCTCCGGATCCACCGTCTCCTATCCGGACGTGCTGCCGGACACCGACCTGAACCTTCAGCCGACCGCGACCGGGCTGAAGGAGTCGATCGTCCTCGCCTCCTCCCGGGCGGCCCACTCATGGGACTTCCCGCTCGACCTGAAGGGCCTCACCCCCGTCGAGCTGAAGGACGGCTCGATCGCGCTGCGCGACTCCTCCGGTAAGAACGCTGGCGAAATCCCCCCGGCCTACGCCTACGACTCCCGCGTCGACCGGCATTCGGGCGAGCGAGCCACCACGCACGCCGTCCACTACATCCTGACGATCTCAGATGACCGTCCCGTGCTGCGGGTGACGCTGGACGCGGCGTGGCTGCACGCCCCCGGCCGGGTTTTCCCGGTCACCGTGGACCCCTCGTTCGACAACGAGCAGGCGATCACCACCTATGCCGAGTCGGGCAGTCCCGGCGACCACTCGATGGAGCAGGCCATCAAGGTCGGCTCTTACGACTCGGGCCCGCACTCCGCCGTGTCCTACCTCCAGTTCCCCGGTCTCGGACTGGACGGCTCGCAGGTCTCGGTCTCGGCGGCGTCGCTGAGCCTGTACGACGTGTGGTCCTCGACCTGCACGGCCGAACGGTTCGACGTCGCGCCAGTCAGTTCGGCCTGGACGCCCTCCTCGATCACTTCCTACCCGGGGCCCTCTCACGGTTCGTCGATCGGCAACGCCACCCCGAACACGCCCAACGCGTGCGCGAACAGCAGCGGTGACCTCAGCAAGGGCGACTGGGTGACGGTCACGCTGTCTGCGTCGACCTTCAACACCTGGGCCTCGGCGGCCGGCGCGTCGAGCGACCACGGGCTCGCCGTCTACGCGTCGACCTCGGACGCCCTGCACTGGAAGCAGTTCGGCTCGATCTACGATGTGACGTACTCCCCGAGCCTGATGCTGACCTACACCGGCGCCATGCTGCCGCAGGTGGTCAGCGCCAGCCCGGTGAATAATGCGTCCGTCACCACGCTCACCCCGCAGCTGTCCGCGGTGGCGCACATCGACCCGAACCTGACGACGACCCAGAAGTACGACTTCCAGGTTTACAACACCTCCGGTACGAAGCTCGCCGACTCCGGCAACATCACGGCCAACTACTACAACGTGCCGGCCAACAAGTTGACCTGGGGCAAGGCCTACTACTGGGAAGTGCAGGCCTTCGACGGCACCAACTACTCCCCTGGGCCGCAGTGGCAGCAGTTCACCACGCAGGTGCCCCAGCCGGTGGTCACCTCCGGCCTCTCCCAGAACACCGACGGCCACGGCTACAACCCGGCCGTCGGCAACTACACCACGTCGGCGACCGACGCGAACGTGGCCACTCCGGGCCCGTCCCTGACGGTGATCCGCGACTACAACTCCCGTGACCCGCGCACCGCCGGGGCGTTCGGCGCCGGCTGGTCCAGCGTGTTCGACGCGCGCGCCACCGAGCAGTACGACTCGACGGGCGCCGTGACCGCGGTGTACGTCACCTATCCCGACGGCTCGGCCGTCGGGTACGGGAAGAACTCCGACGGGTCGTTCTCGCCGCCCGAAGGCCGGTTCGCGACCTTCAAGAGCGTGACCGGCGGCGGCTACACGCTCACCGACAAGAACGCCACCATCTACACGTTCACACACCAGCTGGGCTCCGGCGCCTACGGCATCGCGTCGATCACCGACGCCAACGGCCGTGCGGAGAACTTCACCTGGACCGGCACCCAGATCACCGCGATGGCCTCGGCGGTCTCGCAGCGCGCCGTTCACCTGACCTGGAACACCCCGGCCGGCGCGACGAGCCCGCACGTCGCCACCGTGGCGACCGACCCGGTGACCGCGGGGCAGTCCGGGACTGCGCTGACCTGGACGTACTCGTACACCGGTGACCAGCTGACCAAGGTCTGTTCGCCGACGGACACGGCCAACGGTACCGGCTGCACCCGGTACGGCTACACGAGCGCCTCGCAGGAGCACAGCCAGACCCTGGACCTGGACCCGAACTCGTTCTGGCCGCTGTCGGAGGCCTCCGGCACCACGGCCGCGAGCGCCGTCCTGCCCCGCGAGGGCGTGGACAACGCGACGTACAGCAACGTGGCCCTGGGCCAGGCCGGTCCGCTGGCCGGCAGCAGCTCGACCGCCGCCGGCTTCAACGGGACGTCCTCGTACATCCAGCTCCCGGACCTCGGCCTCGGTAACTCCAGCTCCCAGACGATCTCCCTATGGTTCAAGACCGCCAAGGCGACGGCGGGCGTGCTGTTCTCCTCCTCGGACATGCCCGTACAGGCCACGGCGACCGTAGGCGACTTCACGCCGTCGCTGTACGTCGGTACCGACGGCAAGCTCAACGGCCTGTTCTGGTACGGCACGACGACCACGCCCATCACCACGCCGGCCTCCGTGGCCGACAACAAGTGGCATCACGTGGTCCTCTCCGGTTCCTGGACCAAGCAGACGATGTGGCTGGACGGCAGCCAGGTCGGAACCTCGGCCGGCTACGGCTCCTTCGGGTTCACCGGCAACATGCCCTGGCTGTTCACCCACGCCTACCTGGGCACCGGCTACCTCGGATCCACCTGGCCGGACCAGCCGCACCCCAACTCGTCGACCGTCTACGGCACTTACTTCAACGGGTCGATCGCCGACGCCTCCTTCTTCGGGCGCCCCCTGGTCCAGGCGGACGTCACCGCCCTCTACAAGGCGGGTACCACGCCGGCCAGCCTGCTCAGCACAGTTACCCGCCCGTCGGGCAAGACCTACGCGTCGGTGACGTACGACCCCACGACGACGGCCGCCACGCACCTGGTCGACGAGAACGGCGGCTCCTGGTCCATGGCGGCGCCGGCCGTGACCGGATCCAGCCAGGTCTACCGCGCCGCGATTCTGGGCTCAGGGTCCGTCGGCTACTACCGGCTCGGTGAGTCGGCGGGCGCCTCCGAGGCGGTCGACGAGGAGAACTCCGGATCAGGGACGTACGCGAACACGACGCTCGGGGTGAGCGGCCCCTTCTCCGACCAGACGGCGGCATCCTTCAACGGCACATCCTCGTATGTGCAGTTGCCCGTACAGTTGCTACACACCTACACGGAGCGCAGCGTCGAGCTGTGGTTCAAGACCAGCACGCCCGGCGTCCTCGTCGGTGACCAGTCGGTCGCCGTCGCGGGAGCGACCGGCGCCTCCGGCAGCTGGTCCCCGGTCCTCTACGTCGGCAGTGACAACAAGGTCCACGGCCACTTCTGGAGCGGCAGCGGCAGCGGCGGGACCGCCTTCGGTTCCACGAGCACCGTCATCGACAACAAGTGGCACCATGTGATCCTCACCGTGTCGGGCAGCACCCAGACGCTCTACCTGGACGGCAACCAGCAGGGCACCTATTCCGGCGCCCCGAACGACCAGGGCAACAACCACCTCTACATCGGGGCCGGCTTTGCGAAGTCGTGGATCGCCTCGCCGGGCGACGTCAGCTACTTCACCGGCTCGATCGCCGAAGTGACCCTCTATCAGTACGCCCTCTCAGGCGACGACGTGGCCTCCCACTGGGCGGCCGGCCGCAACTCCTCGGGGATGGCCCCGCTGGAGACGGTGCGGGTGACCGACCCCGGCAGCAAGACGGTTACCTACCAGTACGACCCGCTGAACGGCTACCGGGCCGTCGCGCAGATCGACGGCCTCGGCAACAAGACGACGTACGGTTATGACACCGGCGGCTTCGAGCACATGGTCATCGACCCGGACGGCAACATCACGGCGATAGGCCACGATGTGCGCGGCAACGAAGTTTCCAGGGCGACCTGCCAGAACCTCGCCTCCCTGAAGTGCTCGACCACATACACCAGGGCTTCGGCGTAGTCGCCGGGCGTCCGGTTCATGACGGTCTGCCAGGTTGATGCCCAGGGAGAGCGGAACAGGCACGGCTTCCAAGATCAT
>NZ_JBEYFS010000400.1:0-5690 GCF_040634475.1 Streptomyces sp. NPDC007095 | reverse complement strand
TCGTACTGGACGTACTTGGGTCTGTGCCTGGTGCGGTGAGAGTGCGTGCATGGCGTCGCGGGGCAGACGGGAATTTGACGACAGGGCCTAGGCCATGTGGAGCCTGAGCACACCAAGGACGTGAGAGGGTCGCTACCGCCTCGACGGCCTCGTATCAGGTCCGGCCGCAGGTCCGACAGGTCCGGCCTCAGATGCGAGCCAGTGCCGCCGGTGGGTCGTCCAGGACCGGCTGCCAGGCCAACTCCGCCGCACCTACCAGGGTGTTGTGGTCCAGGGTGCAGGCGAGGATCGGTACGCCGCCGCTCTGGCCCCACAGGCTGCGGTCGGCGACGACGGCGCGCAGGCGGTCGGGGTCGGCGTCGAGGAGAGTGCGGTGCAGGCCGCCGAGGATGATCCGGTCGGGGTTGAGGATGTTGACCAGTCCGGCGAGGCCGAGGCCGAGCCGGTCGATCAGCGCCTCGGTGGCCGTGCGGACGGAGGGATCCTGGTCGTACCGGGTGCGGATCAGGTCGTTGGCCTGCTGGAGGAGGGACACCTCGGGGCCGGGGTCGCGGCCCGCCGCCATGAGGAACGCCAGGGGGTCGGCCTCGACGTCGAGGCAGCCGCGACTGCCGCAGTGGCAGGGGCGGCCCTCGGGGTTGACGGTGAGGTGGCCGACTTCGAGGGCGAGACCCGAGCTGCCCGTGTGCAGCCGCCCGTCGAGTACGAGCGCGCCGCCGACGCCCCGGTGCCCGGTGGCCACGCACAGCAGGTCGCGGGCGCCGCGCCCGGCGCCGTGGCGATGCTCGGCGAGAGCGGCGAGGTTGATGTCGTTCGCGGCGAACGCCGGGCCCTCGATGCCCGCCGCGCGCACCCGCTCGGCGAAGATCCTGCGAACGGGGGCACCCGCGGGCCAGGCGAGGTGGAGGGGGTTGAGGGCGAGCCCGTCCGGCTCGGCGACGGCGGACGGGACGGCGAGTCCGGCGCCCACGCAGCGCCGCCCGGTCGCGCGGAGCAGCTCCGCTCCGGTCTCGACGACGGCGCCCAGCACCTTCGCCGGGTCGGCGTCGACGGTCTCGCAGCTGGGCGCGGTGGCGACGATCCGGCCGCCGAGCCCGACCAGCGCGGCGCGGAACCCGTCGGCGTGCACCTGTGCGGCCAGCGCGACAGGACCGTCCTCGGCGACCTCCAGGCGGTGCGAGGGCCGTCCCTGCGAACCGGCCGCCGCGCCGGGCCGCGCGTCGACCCGGATCAGCCCCAGCGCCTCCAGCTCCGCGGCCACCGCGCCCGCTGTCGCGCGGGTGACGCCCAGCTCGGCGGTGAGTACGGCACGCGTCGGCGCACGTCCGGTGTGCACGAGTTCCAGCGCGGGTCCGAGCGCCCCGCGCCCCCGGTCCAGCCGTGTCCGCGTGTTCCCTTCCCCCGCCGTCCGGGGGCCCGCCTTGCCGTTCATGAGGGCGAGTCTCCCATGATCCGCTCGTACGGTGCCCCGCCCGAAGGCACCTGGAAGCCACTCACCCGTAGCGTCACGTTCAGACGGCCGGTCAGGCCCAGTTCGGGCGGCGCCGTATCGGCGTGTACTCGGGGAACCCCGTGGTAGGCGAGCCGGGAGGCCCCGCCGAACACGAACAGGTCCCCGCTGCGCAGTTCGACATCCGTGTACGGGCGCGAGCGCGACTCGGTGTTCCCGAAGCGGAAGACGCAGGTGTCGCCGAGGCTCAGCGACACCACAGGCGCGTCGGACTGCTCGTCGCTGTCGCGGTGCATGCCCATACGGGCGTCGGCGTCATAGAAGTTGATCAGTGCGATGTCGTACGGGGCGGTGGCGGCCTCGGGGCCCAGGGTGTCCGCGACCGCGCGGCGGCCGAGCTCGTCCAGCCAGGCGGGGAACGGCTTCACCGGGGCGCCGTCACCGTCGGCGACCGTGCGCGCGTACCGGTACGGGTACCAGTGCCAGCCCAGGCACACCTGCCGGGAGGTCATCGTGCCGCCGCCGGGTGTGCGCACCGTACGCAGCCCGGCCGGTGGGCGGGCCCACGCACGGCAGGCCTCGAGGAGCTCCCGCTGGGCAACCGGGTCCAGCCAGTCCGGCAGATGCACCGCGCCCGGCGCGATCTCCGCCCGGCTCCGGGGGAACAGCTCCTCATCCATGGACATGCCACCATCCTCGCGCACCCCGCCCGTCCCGTGCCCGCACCTGATCAAGACCCGGCGCGGACCTGGCTGAGCTGCGGCTCGGCTAGCCTTGACCCACGATGAACGACCGGATGACCGCGCCCTGGGCCGAGTACGCGCTGGCCCGCTTCCCCGAGGACCCCCGCGACCAGCTCCGTGCCTGGGACGCCGCCGACACCTATCTGCTGCGGCACCTCGCGGAGAGCGGCACGCCGCTGTCCGGGTCGGTCGTGGTGGTCGGCGACCGCTGGGGAGCGCTCGCCACGGCGCTGTCGGCGCACCGGCCGACGCAGATCACCGACTCCTTCCTCGCGCAGGAGGCGACCCGGGCGAACCTGGCCCGCAACGGGGTAGAGGCGGCCGCGGTACGGCTGCTGACCACCCAGGACACGCCCCCCGGCCGCATCGACGTGCTCCTCGTCCGGGTGCCGAAGAGCCTCGCCCTGCTGGAGGACCAGCTGCACCGGCTGGCGCCCGGCGTGCACGAGGGGACCGTCGTCGTGGGCACGGGCATGGTCAAGGAGATCCACACCTCGACGCTGCATCTCTTCGAGCGGATCCTCGGCCCGACCCGGACCTCGCTGGCCGAGAAGAAGGCCCGGCTGATCTTCTGCACCCCTTACCCCGGGATCGCCCGCGCCGCCAACCCCTGGCCGTACAGCTACCGGCTCCCCGACGACATCGGACCGGTTTCCGGCCGTACCGTCGTCAACCACGCCGGCGTGTTCTGCGCCGACCGTCTCGACATCGGCACCCGCTTCCTCCTCCAGCACCTGCCGCGCAGCCGGGGCCCCGAGCGGATCGTGGACCTGGGCTGCGGCAACGGAGTCGTCGGTACGGCGATGGCGCTGGCCAACCCGGAGGCGGAGGTGCTGTTCGTGGACGAGTCGTACCAGGCGGTCGCCTCGGCCGAGGAGACGTACCGGGAGAATACCGACGGCGTGGGCGCGGAGTTCCGCGTGGGCGACGGACTCGCGGACGTCCCCGCCGGGAGCGTGGACCTCGTCCTGAACAATCCGCCGTTCCACTCGCACCAGGCGACGACGGACACCACGGCCTGGCGGATGTTCTCGGGGGCGCGGCGCGCGCTGCGGCCGGGCGGCGAGCTGTGGGTCATCGGAAACCGCCATCTCGGCTACCACCTGAAGCTGCGCCGCCTCTTCGGCAACAGCGAACTCGTGGCGAGCGACGCGAAGTTCGTCGTCCTGAGGGCCGTCAAGAAGTAGCCCCGCGCAGCACGCGGGGCGAGGCGCCGAGTTCGCGGCGGCACGCCTTGTTGAAGGCCTGCAGGTCGGGGATGCCGACGGAGGCGGCGACCGCCGGGATGGAGAGCGTCGAGGCCCGCAGCAGATGGTGGGCCCGCTGAAGTCTGCGGTGGCGGATGTAGGCCACGACCGTGGTGCCGGTCTCGGCGCGGAAGAGCCGGGTGAGGTGGTTGTGGGAGATCCCGGCGGCGCGGGCGATCTCCGGGATGGTGAGCGGCGCCGCCAGCCGGGCCTCGATGTGGGCGATGGCCGTGCCGACCGCCGGGTGCGGGCCGCGGCTCGTGGCGGTGGGCGGGGTGAGCCGGGCGACGCGCCACAGCGCGGTCCAGATCTCGGCCCGGGTGTGCTCGGGTGCCCCGGGTGCCGCCGCGATCGCGTTCAGCAACAGGCTGGAGAGGATGGGGAATTCGGGTCCCGCGTCCTGCATCACCGGGACGGTGCGGGGCGGTCCGGCGGGGGCGATGCGCAGATGGGCGTAGAGATGTTCGGAGCGGCCCTGGTAGCGGTAGCGGACCGTGGTGCCGGGCGGTACGAGGCTCACGCGGCCGGGGCGGATGGTGTGCGCGGTGCCGTCGACGGTCAGCTCGGCGTCGTACTGGTAGAGGTGCAGTTGCCACAGCTCCGGCAGCCGGAAGACGTCCGTGCGGCTCGCCACGCCGTGCACGCCGACGCCGATGTTGACGACGGCGGGCGGCTCGCCGAGGTGCAGTTCCGTCTCCCGCATGGTGAAAAAATACCAGCAGTGGTGAGCCGCGCCAACGCGCCGCCGGCGACGCCGACCCTACGTTGAGCCGCATGACCAACACGCTGGAGCACACCACGGACACCCCACTCCTGAGTTCGGTCCGGATGGCGCACTTCGTGGCCCACGGCTCGCTGCGGCTGGACGCCGTGGTGCCGCCGGAGATGAACGCCGAGGGCATGGAGGTGCTGCGCGCGGGCGTGCCCGAGGTGCCCTACGGCAGCTCCGTGCCGGCCGCCTACCCGGCGGGTTCCTTCGTCCGTCGGCTGCTGGAACTCCCCGCCGTGGCCGGGGCCCTGCGGAGCCTCGTCGGGCCCGGCCCCGCCGTCGACCACCACTACGTCCACATCCGCGAACCGCACGAGGGGCGGGCGCAGCCGCTGCACGGTGACGCGATCATCGATGTGCGCACCGACGCCTTCGACGTGCAGCTGATGTACTACCCGCAGGACGTCACCCTCGACATGGGCGGCACGCTCAGCGTGCCGGGCAGCCATCTGCGGCGCACCAACGAGTCGGACACCGGGCGCTACCAGAATCTGCGCGGGCAGAGCCGGCTGGTCTGCCCGGCGGGCACCGTGGTGTTTCTGCACCATGGCCTGTGGCACGGCGGGCGGCGCAACGACAGCGACGTGGTCCGATATATGTTCAAGATCCGCTTCAATCCGACCGTGCGGCAGCGGCGGCTGTGGGACACCTCGGACCTCGGCGACCCGCGGGTCGCCGGGGAACTCTCCACGACGTTCCCCTGGTACGAGCCCGCCACCGGCCGCCTCGAGATCTACCACCGGGTCCTGCTGTGGCGCGCGCTCACCGGGGACGACTTCTTCGACCTGGACCACTGGGTGACCCGGGTCTCCAACCGCCCCCAGAAGGAGGCAGTATGAGTGTCCGTCAGCAGGTTCTGGTCCTCTACCTGGCCACCTCCGCCCTGGACGCGGAGGTGGTGGGCTGGTCGGTCTATGACGGCACCGGCCGCACGTCCCCCACGACCGGGGACAGCGACGAGCCGCCGTACGCGTCGGGCGTGGACGCCCTGAAGGACGGCTGGCGGCTGTTCCAGGCGGCGCAGCTGATCCCGCCGTACCCCGGGGGCGAGTACGACGTGTCGTTCCTCAAGCACGAGTTCTTCTTCGAGAAGCTGGTCGACGCCGGGGACCGCTGAGGTCAGGCGCTCAGTACGCGGATCAGGCGCGCCACCGTCCCCGCCATCGCCTCCCGCCCCACGCTGAGGTACTTGCGGGAGTCGACGGCTTCGGGGTGGGCGGCGAGGAACTCCCGGATGGCGCCGGTCATCGCGATGTTCAGGGCGGTGCCGACGTTGACCTTGGCGATGCCGCCCGCGACGGCCGCGGTCAGTTCGTCGTCCGGCACTCCGGAGGAGCCGTGCAGGACGAGCGGCACGCCGAGCGCCGCGGCCAGCCGCTTGAGGCGGTCGTGGTCGAGGGCGGCGGTGCGGGTGGTCATCGCGTGCGAGCTGCCGATCGCGACGGCCAGGGCGTCGACGCCGGAGTCGGCCACGAAGGCAC
>NZ_JBEYFS010000399.1:0-5765 GCF_040634475.1 Streptomyces sp. NPDC007095 | reverse complement strand
CGAGGGCCTGTGCCCGGCACGCCGAGAGCACGCACCTGACGCCGCAGGGCCCGCCCTCCGGGCGGACGACGGGAATTTGACGACAGCACCTAGGGCCTGATCGGCCGGACAGACCCCAGGGGTTCAACCGGCACCCAGCACGGCACGCAGCTGAGCCAGCCCCCAGTCCAGGTCCTCCTTGCTGATGACCAGTGGCGGGGCGATCCGGACCGTGACCCCGTGGGTGTCCTTGACCAGGACACCCCGGTCCATCAGCCGCTCGGAGATCTCGCGTCCCGTGCCGTACTCGGGGGCGATGTCGACGCCCGCCCACAGCCCCCGCCCGCGCACCGCCGTGACATGCCCCGTGCCTGCCAGCAGCCCCAGCTCCCGGTGCAGATGGTCACCCAGTTCCGCGGCGCGCCGCTGGCACTCGCCCGACCGCAGCATCGCGATCACTTCGAGCGCCACCGCGCAGGCCAGTGGGTTCCCGCCGAACGTCGACCCGTGTTCACCGGGCCGGAACACCCCGAGCACCTCCCTGCTCGACACCACCGCCGACACCGGCACGACCCCGCCCCCGAGCGCCTTGCCCAGTACGTACATGTCCGGCACCACGCCCTCGTGCTCGCACGCGAAGGTGCGGCCCGTGCGCCCAAGACCGGACTGGATCTCGTCCGCGACGAAGAGGACGTTCCGCTCCCGCGTCACCTCCCGCACCCCGGCGAGGTAGCCGGGCGGCGGCACCAGCACGCCCGCCTCGCCCTGGATCGGCTCCAGCAGCACCGCGACCGTCTCCTCGGTGACCGCCGCCCGCAGCGCGGCCAGGTCCCCGTACGGCACGATGTCGAAGCCCGGCGTGAACGGCCCGAAGTCCGTCCGCGCCTCCGCGTCCGTGGAGAAGCTGATGAGCGTCGTCGTACGGCCGTGGAAGTTGCCGCTCGCCACGACGATCCTCGCCCGTCCGTCCGGGACGCCCTTGATGCGGTACCCCCACTTCCTGGCCGTTTTCACGGCGGTCTCCACCGCTTCCGCGCCGGTGTTCATCGGCAGCACCATCTCCATGCCGCACAACTGCGCGAGCTGCGCGCAGAAGTCGGCGAACCGGTCGTGGTGGAAGGCCCGCGAGGTCAGCGTCACCCGCTCCAACTGCGCCCGGGCCGCGTCGAGCAGCCGCCGGTTGCCGTGTCCGAAGTTCAGTGCCGAGTAGCCGGCCAGCAGGTCGAGGAAGCGGCGGCCCTCGACGTCCGTCATCCAGGCCCCGTCCGCCGTCGCCACGACGACCGGCAGCGGGTGGTAGTTGTGCGCGCCGTGCGCGTCTGCGGAGGCGATGAGTCGTTCGGTGGTGGTCACGGGATCTCCGTTTCCTGCAGCGCGGGGATCGCTGCCGCACGGGGGTCGGGCTCGTGGCTCTCTTCTTATCGTCGCTCGCATGGTGGACGGCGGAACCCGGCGATCCGGCGCGCCCGGTAGGCTGGCCGACAGGGCCGTGACTGGCGCGCTGGGATGGGACCGACCATCGGGGAGCGGCCCCATGAACTGTGTGCCGTGCGCCTGGGCCGACCCGTGAACGCTGAACGCCACGTCCGGAGGCCGTCAATGCCCGAGCCCCTTTCCACCGAGTCCACCGCCTTCCGCAGCGCCCTCGACGTGATCCGGGCCGTGGAGCCCCGCGTCGCCGACGCCATCGGCCAGGAAATCGCCGACCAGCGCGACATGCTCAAGCTGATCGCGTCGGAGAACTACGCCTCCCCGGCCACCCTGCTGGCCATGGGCAACTGGTTCAGCGACAAGTACGCCGAGGGCACCGTCGGCCGCCGCTTCTACGCCGGCTGCCGCAACGTCGACACCGTCGAGGCCCTCGCCGCCGAGCACGCCCGCGAGCTCTTCGGCGCCGAGCACGCCTACGCCCAGCCGCACTCCGGCATCGACGCCAACCTGGTCGCCTTCTGGGCCGTCCTCGCCGCCCGCGTCGAGGCCCCGGCCCTCGCGAAGGCCGGGGTCCGCAACGTCAACGACCTCTCCGAGGCCGACTGGGCCGAGCTGCGCCAGGCCTTCGGCAACCAGCGCATGCTCGGCATGTCCCTGGACGCCGGCGGCCATCTCACCCACGGCTTCCGCCCGAACATCTCAGGAAAGATGTTCGACCAGCGTTCCTACGGCACCGACCTCGCCACCGGCCTCATCGACTACGAGGCGCTGCGGACGTCGGCCCGTGAGTTCAAGCCGCTGATCATCGTCGCCGGCTACTCCGCCTACCCCCGCCTGGTGAACTTCCGGATCATGCGGGAGATCGCCGACGAGGTCGGTGCGACCCTGATGGTCGACATGGCGCACTTCGCCGGTCTGGTCGCGGGCAAGGTCCTCACCGGCGACTTCGACCCCGTCCCGCACGCCCAGATCGTCACCACCACCACGCACAAGTCGCTGCGCGGCCCGCGCGGCGGCATGGTCCTGTGCGACGAGAGCCTCGCCGAGCAGGTCGACCGCGGCTGCCCGATGGTGCTCGGCGGCCCCCTTCCGCACGTCATGGCGGCCAAGGCCGTCGCGCTCGCCGAGGCCCGCCGCCCCGAGTTCCGCGACTACGCCCAGGCCGTCGTCGACAACGCCCGCGCCCTCGCCGAGGGCCTGATGCGGCGCGGCGCCACCCTGGTCACCGGCGGCACGGACAACCACCTCAACCTGATCGACGTCGCCTCCTCCTACGGCCTCACCGGCCGCCAGGCCGAGTCCGCGCTGCTCGACTCGGGCATCGTCACCAACCGCAACGCCATCCCCGCCGACCCGAACGGTGCCTGGTACACCTCCGGCATCCGTATCGGCACGCCCGCGCTGACCACCCGTGGCCTGGGTACCACCGAGATGGACGAGATCGCCGGTCTCATCGACCGCGTCCTCACCGCCGCCGAGCCCGGCACCACCGCCAAGGGCGCCCCCTCCAAGGCCCAGCACGTCCTGGACCCGAAGATCTCCGACGAGATCTCCCACCGCGCCACCGACCTGCTGGCCCCGTTCCCGCTCTACCCGGAGATCGACCTCGGCTGACCCACCCCTGGCCGGGCCCTTCGGGCCCTACAGGCCTGGCCTGTAGGGCCCTACAGATCGATCAGCTCCTGTCGTGGTTCCCGCGGCGGTCCGGCGCCATCCCGCCGGGCCGCCGCGCGGCGTACGAGGACGGTGCCGCCGACCCCGAGGAGCAGACCCGCGCCCAGCCCGGGCAGCACCCGTCGCGCACGCTCCCCGACACCCCGTTTCGAGGCCGGTGCGCCTGCGGCGGCCTCGATCAGCCTCCCTCGCCCCACCACCCGCTCGAACAGCGAGCGCGGCGCGCGGTGCCAGCGGATGTCGTCGTCCACCACGTCGGGCGAGGGGTCCGTGCGTACCCAGGGCGTGCCGTCCGCGGCCAGGAACAGCTGGTCCTGGCGCGCCATGGCGACATCGCCCCCCGGCGCGCTGTCGGTCTGCGGCCAGCCCCCGACCCCGCTCAGCCCCCACATCACGGTGGCCCGTACCGGCGGGAAGTCGCCCGCCGCCCACGCGTCCGGCACCCGCTCCGTCCCCATGTAGGTGGGAGTCAGCAGGTCCCACAGCCGTGTGAAGTCACGTTCCCCGGAGTGCAGCGCGGTCGTCCGCCCCGTGCCGCTCTCGATGACCAGCGCCATGTCCGGGGCACCGCGCCCCGCGGCCGGTGCGGACGCCCGTGCCGGGTGCGCCCCCAGCACGGCGAGCACCACCCCCGCGAACACCGCGACCCCCGACCTCGCCCGTCTGCCCCGGCCCGCCATGTGTCCCCCGTCCGCCCCCGGTACGTACCTTGAGTACCCGCCTGAGTATCCGCCCGGGTACCCCCTCCGGGGAGAGCTCTGTTCCGACCTGTTCCCGAGCTCCCGGGTACACCTGAGAGAATGGTGAACATGGCCTCTGAACGTCCCCGCGTGCTCTCCGGAATCCAGCCCACAGCAGGCTCGTTCCACCTCGGCAACTACCTCGGCGCCGTCCGCCAGTGGGTGGCTCTGCAGGAGTCCCACGACGCCTTCTACATGGTCGTCGACCTGCACGCGATCACCGTTCCGCAGGACCCGGCGGACCTGCGCGCGAACACCCGGCTCGCCACCGCGCAGCTGCTCGCCGCCGGTCTCGACCCGGACCGCTGCACGCTCTTCGTCCAGAGCCATGTCCCCGAGCACGCCCAGCTCGCCTGGATCATGAACTGCCTCACCGGCTTCGGCGAGGCCTCCCGCATGACCCAGTTCAAGGACAAGTCCGCCAGGCAGGGTTCGGACCGCGCGTCCGTCGGCCTGTTCACGTACCCGATCCTCCAGGTCGCCGACATCCTGCTGTACCAGGCGAACGAGGTCCCGGTCGGCGAGGACCAGCGCCAGCACGTCGAGCTCACCCGCGACCTCGCCGAGCGCTTCAACGGCCGCTTCGGCGAGACCTTCACGATCCCGAAGCCGTACATCCTCAAGGAGACGGCGAAGATCTACGACCTCCAGGAGCCGTCGATCAAGATGAGCAAGTCGGCGTCCACGCCGAAGGGCCTCATCAACCTGCTCGACGAGCCGAAGACCACCGCCAAGAAGGTCAAGAGCGCGGTCACCGACACGGACACCGTCATCAGGTATGACAGCGAGCACAAACCGGGTATCAGCAATCTGCTGACCATCTACTCGACCCTCACCGGTACCGGTATCGCGGAACTGGAGGAGAAGTACGCGGGCAAGGGCTACGGTGCGCTCAAGACGGACCTCGCCGAGGTCATGGTCGACTTCGTGACGCCTTTCCGGGAGCGCACCCAGGCGTACCTGGACGACCCGGAGACGCTCGACTCGATCCTGGCCAAGGGAGCCGAGAAGGCGCGCGCCGTCGCCGCGGAGACGCTCGCGCAGGCGTACGACCGGGTGGGCTTCCTGCCCGCCAAGCACTGAGGCGTACGACCGCACACACGTACCGCTGGGCAGAGCGCTGCACATCACTACGGCTGCGCCTGCCCACGACACAGCCGTGGCCTTACAGTCGATAGCCGGACGGCTGAGTACGAACCAGACAACGCGCCCGGCGACGCGAATGACAACGCAACCGGTGACACACCGGACACGACGACAGGAGACGACGTGGGGACCGTAACGATCGGCGTGTCGATCGCGGTCCCGGAGCCTTACGGCAGCCTGCTCCAGGAGCGGCGCGCGGGCTTCGGCGACCCCGCGGCTTGTGGCATCCCCACGCACGTCACCCTGCTGCCGCCGACGGAGGTCCACGCCGCCGACCTGCCGGCCGTCGAGGCGCACCTGACCGAGGTCGCCATGGCCGGGCGGCCCTTCCCGATGCGGCTGTCGGGCACCGGCACCTTCCGGCCCCTGTCACCGGTGGTGTTCGTGAAGGTCGTCCAGGGCGCCGAGGCCTGCACCTGGCTCCAGCAGCGGGTCCGCGACGCCTCCGGCCCCGTGGCGCGCGAACTGCAGTTCCCGTACCACCCGCACGTCACGGTGGCGCACGGCATCGACGACGCGGCGATGGACCGCGCGTTCCAGGAGCTCGCCGACTACGACGCCGAGTGGCCCTGCACGGGGTTCGCGCTCTACGAACAGGGCCCCGACAGCGTGTGGCGCAAGCTCCGGGAGTTCGCCTTCGGCGGATCCGTGGTGCCACCGCAGGCGGGCCACGTGGACGTGGAACGCGGGACCATCGCCAGCCGCTAGTGCCGCGGCAGGCAACGTTTGCCCGTCAAGGAGCGGCGTCCGGTGCGTGCTCTCGGCGTGCCGGCCGGAAGTCCTCGTACTGGACGT
>NZ_JBEYFS010000398.1:0-5790 GCF_040634475.1 Streptomyces sp. NPDC007095 | reverse complement strand
GAAGCAGGCGGGTTCGTCGATTTCTGGCCGGTGAGTCGCAGGAACCGACGCGTGAGTGGTTCACCAACAGCTATGAGTATGGCGGGTTCGCGGCCGAACGAGCTCGGGGCGAGCGGCCCGTCATCGCTGCGGTGTGTCTGGCCGATCTGCGATCTGAGTGCCGTGGTCGGAACGGGCTTGACCTTGACGCTGGGTCATTTGGGGGTGCACGTGCTTCCGGGGGCGGCTGGTTTTGTACGTGGGAGCTGACACCACTTGTCGCTCAGAGCGGGGAGCGCCCGGTTTTCCCGGAGGGCAGTGTTGCTGAGTTCTGGCAACACCAGGACCGCCCAGGCCCAAAATGCCACCGCGAGCTGATCAGTCCTTGCTCTCTCCGGCAGCGGCTTCTGCGCAGTGCCGTGTCAGGTCAGCTGTCGAGGGGTCGAGTTCGTCGGCAGTACGGGCCCTTCGGGTGGGAGAAACCGTCAGCACGAGTGCCTGGATGACTGCTCCGGACAGTCCGATCCACAGGGCGAAGCGATAGCTGACCTGGTCGGCGAGTACTCCGCCAAGTGGTGCGCCCACCGCTACCATTCCCCAGTTCATCGAGCGGATCGTCGCGTTCATCCGCCCGCGCAGCCGATCGGGTGTCACCGCCTGGCGGTAGCTCATCTCCACCGGGCTTTCGATGCCGATGGCCAGGGACACGAGGAAGAAGCCGAGCGACACGGAGGCAAGCGCCCACGGTCCACGCACGGCCAAAACCAGGGGCAGCCAGCCGATGGCGGCGAGCAGGCGGAAGGCGATCAGAGTGGCGCCGACGTCCAGTCTTCTGGCCACGCGACCGGAGAGCGCACCGCCGAGTATCACGCCGACACTCGCGAAGGCGTAGGTGACCCCCAGACCGAATGTCCCGATCTTGAGGCTATGCAGGGCGAAGACCACGAAGACCGTGCTCACCATGCTGTTGAAGAGGAGCATCGCGTGCGAGGTCAGGGCGATGGACGCCAGCGTGCGATGCCGGTAGACCCATGCCACGCCTTCGCGCAGCTCGCTGCCCAGGCTGCGCCGTGCGCCTCGATCGGGGACGGGGTCGTGCGCCTTCACCGAGGCGAGGAGCAGGCCGGATATCAGATAGCTGAGGGCGTCTACGAGCACGGCAAGCGGCGCTCCCATGATTTTGATCAGTACCCCGGCGATCAGAGGGCCGGTCGAGCCGGCCACCGCGTCGGCCTGTTGCACACGGGCGTATCCCGCGTTGAGCAGCTCTTTTGGTACCAGCTGTGGTACATACGACTGGTTCGACGCCTCGAACAGCAAAGACAGCACCCCGAACACGAAGACGAACATGCACAGCGTGGGGATGCTGAGCCGATCCAGCGCATACAGCACGGGTATCGCACCGAGCAGGACTGCCCTTCCGAGGTCCGTGGCGACCATCATCGGCTTGCGCCGCCAGCGGTCCACCACGACCCCGGCTATGAGTCCGAAGAGCAGATACGGAACCCAGCGGGCGGCGTTGACGATGCCTACCTCTGTGGCGGATGCGCTCAGCGCCACGGCGGTAAGGATCTGCAACGCCAGCCCCGTGACCTGAGAACCGAACGCGGACACAGCCGAGGCGGTCAAGAAACGTACGTACCCAGGGACTTCCACCAGACGCGGCATGATCGGACCGTATCAGCGAAGATCGCTGGCAGACGATGGTGGAACAAGTCACCCAACGACGGCAGACATGCGCCAGTGTTGTCGGCTCTCATCAATATTTCCGGGCGATCTGATCGTTAAGTGCTGCCCAAAACCAGCGATAAACGTTGCCTGCTCTCGCTTACGAAACCCGGCGGGGGTCTGCCTCAGTGAGGAACAGGGCCGGCGCGGTGGGGGTGGGCGGCGTGGATGTACTTCATGGCAGTGGTGATGGAGATTCCGAAGACACGGACGAGGTGGACGGGATCTTCGGTCTCGCGGGCCTCATCCAGGATTCTGTCGGCGCGAACTGCGCGCAGAGTCAGACCGGCGGGATCGAAGCGCCTGTAGACGTAGTCCGCGGAGACAGGATCGGTCGCGCTGGCGGTCTGTTGAGTGACTAGGAGGTGCGCGTTGACGGTGCGTGGCCAACGCTGATGGCGGTAGCGGAGCCAGGCATGCAGTAGGGCATCTGTGGTGTCGTCGAGGTGGACGACGTGACGGCCGTGGGGGCGGCGGATCAGAAGTTGCCGTCGGGTGAGCAGCACGTCGGAGAGGACGAGGTTGCGCAGGTCGGTGCCGCTGGTTGCGTGGAGGGCGACCAGGGCGAGAACCAGGCGGGTAGACGGGTTGGAGCTGGTCTCCAAGAGCCCGGCCAGCCGGTCGGGGGCCAGAGTTGTGGGCAACAGTTCCTGACGGGTTATGCGAACGCCGCGGGTGGGGTCGGCGAAGACGAGCTTGGTGTGTTTCAGGGCTCGAAAGAGCGACCGGATAGCCACAGCGCGCTCGTGGGCGCGTGGGCCTTTGACCGCGGTGACAGCGGCCGTGACGTCAGCCTCCGTCACCTGACGCAAGGTCGTGTAGCGGGTGGTCCAGTCAGCGAGTGGCGCGGCCAGGTAGATGAGGTAGCGGCGCATAGCGGCGTAGTCAGTGATGCGGTGGTGGGGCCTGCTGGCGCCACGCATGACCCCGACCCACGTGCCGAGTTCGTCGCTGATTCGTGGAGGGAAGGCGGCGATGGTGCGCTGGACGAAAGCCTCGTGGCGGTTGCGCCGCGGCGGCGAGGTGACGAGCTGTTCGCGTTGGCCCAGGAAGGCGAGAAGCCCGCGAATGCGCCCCTGGGCGCCGAACACGCGGTGCATTGCCCGGAGCTCATCCTCGCGAAAGACGGTGTCGGCGCCCAGCCAGGTGGCGGCCACTCGTAGAACTCGAGCCATCGGCTCATGGACTTTCTGGTGCCAGCGGTTCTCGGTGGTGTACCGGGCGAAGTCCGCCAGCAGGGCCTTCACCGGCGGTAGCGGGGCCGGCAGCAGGGCTCCGGCCAGCGGGCGCCAGTCCCGCTCGATCTCGAAGAGCGTCGCCTGACCTTCAAGTACGGCTGGCGGACTGAACTCCGGGCGATCCGCGCGGAGCTCGCGACGGGCCGCGCTGCCGTTCGCCAAGGACGGTCCGGCAAGACGCAGTTGTCGCCAGGTGGAGGCGTCGGTGTCAGGACCCAGTCGGAGGCGCTGTCGAGTGCAGTCGCGGCATCGACCGTTCCGCAAGGGAAGCGGCCCGGCGCCACACCTACCGCAACATCCTCGCTGGTCAGCGTATGTGCGACGCCAGTTTCTACAGGCGTCGCACACTTGGTTTCGGCCCCACGAAAGGCAGTGATCGCAACTTCGTGGCTGAGATTGGGGGCGGGCCCGCTGGGCGTGTGGCAGCAGGACCACCTCGCGGTCTAGGCCGGGGGCGAGCCAGCCAGCCTTGTTCAGGACCCGGGTGACTCCGACTGGCCGGTGAGGCAGGGCGTCAAGGATCGCGGCGTCGACCAGGTCCTGGCCGGCCGCGTCGCGCGCCGCCAGTGCAAGGGCCAACATGTTCATGGCACTGACGCGCCAGGCACGCCCGAGGCAGTGCTCGGCCTGCACCTGACCGAACAGCGGTTTGAGTCGGATCAGATCGTCTTGGAAGCGGCTGCGAATCGCGACGGCGTGGCGCTCCAGCAGCCGGTACGGCGCAGGGAACAGGGCCACCTGTCCACGCACTGCCGGCGGACAGATCCGCTCGTCGTCCACGACGAGGGTGGGGCGCTGAGCGCGTGCCCAGCCAGGTGCGTGGTAGCGGCCGTCAGTCTGCAGGCGGTAGGTACCGGTGGGGAAGGCAGGCCGACGGACGGAAGCGGGCAGACAGAACGCGAGCTGGGTCCATGCAGGCTGCTCTGCCGCCCTTGCGGGTTCGAAGTACCAGGCCGCGTCGTACTCGGTGACAGCTACGACACACGCCCGGCAGAAGCCTTCATCGTTGATGCGCCACGGCCGCTTACACCGTCTGCACTCGCCCTCCGGGTGGTTCCCTTTGGAGCGCCACTGGTGGCAGGGGGAGCAGAACGGTGACTGGACCCGCGGCCCCCAGCCGAGGCAGCCAGCGCACTGCCCCAGCGAGGGCAGGCGCTTTCGTCTTGGGGCCACCTCAGTTCGGTGGGAGTGACCTGGGCCGCCCCGCCCCGGTGGACCGGCGCGGCACCGGCCTGGGCGACTCGCCCGCAGCCGTCGCGAGCCCCTCGTCCTGGGCCATCGGCGCCTTCCCGGCCACAGGTTCAGCGACGAGCAGGTCCGCGACCGTGCACTGAAGAGCAGCGCAGATCAGATCCAGGTCGTCCAAACGCACCGTTACCGGTGTGCCCGACCAGAGCGCGGAGACCTTCGACATCGACGGAGTGAAGCCGACTTCTTTGAACACGGGCATCAGGTCACTGGGCCTCCAGATGCCTCGGTTGGCCGCCGCCCACCGCAGGTTCCACTTCACGACAGACCCCCCGTGTCCACCCGCAGTCGTTGTGCGGCCCGAGCCGACGAACGTCGGCTGGCCATCTCTGGATCGCTCTGAGCGGACAAAATGTACCGAACCGTGGTCGTCGTCCAGTCATGGCCGAGCAACTTCTGCACCTCCCACAGCGACATCCCCGCCTCGTAACGGTGTGTGGCACAAGCATGCCGAAGCAGATGAGGAAAGATCCGCTCGACCGGACCTGCCAGGTGGGCCTGCGAGGCTCTCGCCAGCGCCTTCCGTAGCGTCGACGTTGTCACCGCCGGGCCGACAGGGCTCGGCATGCCGCCAAGGTCTCGCGCCAGGCGCTCAGAGGGCCACACCGGCGACTCAGGGTGCTCCGGGTCGTCCGAGAACAACCCGCGGACTTCCTCCACGTACCACCACAGCAACTCACGTCCCTCGGCGAACAGAAACGCCTCTCGCTGCCGCGGCCCCGACCCTCGGGCGCCCTTGCCCTGGACGAGGAACCGCCCGAAGTCGCCGGCCTCCCAGTGCAGGTCCTTCATGCGCATCTGGCACAGCTCCGAAGCCCGCACCCCGGAGATGTAGATCAACTTCGCCATCACGTAGTCCCTGCACGCCACCGCCTCCTTGCGGGCGTGCGCCAGCTCCCGCCGCCAACCGGCGAAGAACTCGTTGACCGCCCGGGCCGACGGTGGCACCCGCAGGCCGAAGTCACCGCGGTGTGCGTGTCGGTTGAACGGATCGATCGGCGACTCGACCGCCGCCCCGAACCGCTGGAAGATCTCGTGCGCGTAGCGTTGCTCCAGGAATGCGAAGAAGTGGTCGATCCTGTTCAGCTTCGATCGCACCGTCGGTGCCTGGCGTTTGCCGACTCCGGCGAAGTACCTGTCGACGTGGCGGGGCGTCAGCCGCCACGGCACGACACCGTAGTGGTCGCACACCTCGATCACTGGCTTCGTCAGCCCGTCCAGAGTGGAGGATGCCAGGCCCGCCACGTCTCGCGCCCACTGGTACTCGACCAGCGCGTCCATGAAGAACAGCTGCTCGTCTTCCTCGTCCGCCCCGCCTGCGTACCGGCGCTGCAGCAACAGCACATCGCTCAGCCCCGGCTCGCCTCCCAGCAACTCCGCCTCTCCGGGCGACGGTTCGCTGAGAGGCGGTACGAGGGAGAGCACGCGAGTCCCGGGATCTGCCACGGACGTTGAAATTACAGCAGTGAGTCCTGAAATTCAGGAGAACGGCCCAACATCCTGAGAGGCCGATGTAGGAGCCCATCGAGTCTCCTGCCAGCTGAAATGGAACGACGCGCCGGTCAGCCCCTCAGGGAACCCGCCCGTACTCCAGTTA
>NZ_JBEYFS010000397.1:0-5797 GCF_040634475.1 Streptomyces sp. NPDC007095 | reverse complement strand
GCCGGCCCGTCCACGGCCGGCCGGCTCCGCGTCCGGTCACTCCTTGGCGGCGGCGAGGGCGGCCAGCTCACGGTCGACCGCGAGCTGGTGCGCCTCGGCGTCCTCACGCGCCTTCTTCGGGCTCCAGCGACCCGCCATCACGAAGACGAAGGGCAGGAAGAGCACCTGGCCGCCGACGCAGATCCACCACCAGTTGCGCCACTCGCCGGGCCCGTCCTTCGACGCCTTCTGGACCTTGGCGCCGTACTCCTGCAGCAGCTTCAGCTGCGGCGCCGCCTTCTGCACGACGCCGAGGTTCTCCGCGCCGACCTCCTTGACGGCGCGGGCGCCCAGCGCGGGTGGCACCGTGGTCGGGGTGTACTTGTTCAGCTCGGCGAAGAGCTGAGGGTGCGCGTTGACGATGGCCAGCGCGGGCGCCGCCTGCACCGAGGCGACCTTGACCTCGGCGCCGTGCTCCACGAGCGGGGTCACGGAGGTGACCAGCACCGGGATGAAGGCCGCGGAGACGGCGACCACGATGCGCACCGTCCAGCCCCACACCGCCAGGCCCGCCGCGGTCGCCGCCGGGTTGTGCTTCTCCACGGTCTCGGTGAAGCTCGCCATCCAGGGCGCGTAGGCGATGCCGCTGAAGACGCCGATGCCGATGAACAGCCAGGCGAAGGTGTAGTAGTCGGTCGTCAGGTGGGTGGCGCGGGTGGCGAAGATCGCGGTCACCACGACGGAACCGACCGCGCCGACGATCATGAAGGGCTTGCGCACCTTCAGCCGGTCCGAGAGCAGGCCGACCAGGACCAGGGCGATGGCGTTGGCCCCCCAGTACCAGTTGGCCAGCGCGTTGGTGCGCTGCTCGCTGTAGCCGAAGGTGGTCGCGAAGTAGACGACGAAGTTGCCGACCGCCGCGTAGTACAGCAGCAGGAACACTGCGATGGCGAAGGCCGAGCCCAGCACGTCCAGGCGCATCATCTGCCGCCACTCGCCGCGGCGCACCGACTCGGTGTCCAGCCCCTTGGCGCGAGCCTCGACCAGCGCCCGGTCCCGCAGCGACACCATGATCTGGTCGCGCAGCGCCGGGGACAGCTCGCGCAGCGCGAAGATCGCGACGACGAAGACGACGAACCCGGCGATCGCCGAATAGCGCAGTTCGTCCTGCCAGGTGGCGCTGTCGAGGGTGTTGCTGGTGACGGTGGTGACCACCAGGGAGCCGATGACCGGGCCCATCGTCCAGTACCCCATCGCGGTGGCCCGGCCGAGCTGCGGGGAGAAGTCCCTGATCAGCGCGGGGGTGGCGACCAGCACGATGCCCTCGATGAAGCTGACGAGCGCGAAGAGCACCAGATAGGTGGTCTTGTTCGCCGCGTTCGGCAGCCCGAAGAAGACCAGCAGCGCGGCGATCAGCAGCCCGTAGACCACCAGATTCGCCCGGCCCCAGCGGTCCGCCAGACCGGCCACGAGCGAGGCGAAGGCCCCGATCGCGTTGCCGATCACCGAGACCCAGATGAAGTAGCGGTACGTCATGTCGAAGTGCGTGATGATCGACGTCGCCACCGCGTACTGGATGTACAGCATGTAGTACAGGACGACGGTGGTGATGACCACAATCGCGAGATACGCCATACGGCGGCCGGTGGGCGGGTAGTCCGCCAGGTCGCGGCGGTACAGCCAGGCCAGCAGGCCGCGGGCGTCCGCGGCGGGAACATCGGGCGCGGGTCTGTCGGCGTCGAACGCCGTCGGAGTGGCGGACATACGGCTCCTCCTGGGAATACCTGGAAACCGGGTGTTTGCGTCGGTGCGACGGGGGCGCGGTGCGGCCCGGCTCCGAGAGCGTGGCCAGAGGCTAGTACCGACTAGTCGGTACGCCTAGGGGTCTGCGCGAGGTCATTCACCTGGTTCATCCCCGGCCGCCGACGGTACGAGTGCCGAATAGTCATCCGTCCTGGTCAGGCCACTGATCAGCGATGAACCGAATCCACCGGCTGCCGGCGGGGCAGGCGCCGCCTTGGCATGATGATCAGCCGTGCTACTGCGCTTGGTCTACCTCGCCGTCACGAACACGGTCTCCTTGATACTGCGGGTGCCGATAATTCATCCGTCCAGGCCGGGGCCCTGATCCCCACGCTCCGGCCGTGTCCGCTGATCGCTTCAGAGGCTTCGCCTGCACGGTGTCCTTGCCGGAAACCTCATCCGTGCTGGTGGTAGCGGGTGTTGGGGGGGCTTGGGGGAGGTTGGTTGTGGGCGGTGCCGCTGGGACTCTCGTCAAGCTGATGATCGCCGCGGCATGCTGCTCCACATGCTGGGCAGCCTGTACCACTGCCCACACAGTGGAGTGAGGCGGGGCAGCGACGCCCCATGAAACGGCCGGAAGAGGGCGCAGTGCCTGGAGAGGCCCCCTCACACATGGTCGTCACGGGGTGGTCGTCGCAGTGGAACGCACACCGGAGGTCGGGGAGGCGGACGGCGGAGGAAAACTCGGGTGCAGCGAGGGGGACAGCGGAGCCAGCGACGCGCACAGCGAGGCCGGGAAGGCGGGCTCCGCGCGCTGCACGTCCCGGCAGCCTCCGGCCGAGGTCCGGACGATCGGCGCCCAGCCCGTGTGCTTCGCCCGGAAGAACCAGCGGTCGCCCAGCCGGGACGAGCAGGCGGGGTCCGTCGAGTCGCCGCAGGCCGGTCCCGTGCGCCAGGAGAAGTCCAGCACCAGCCACTTCCCGTCGCACTTCTCCGAGTTCCGGTACGTGTGCTCGGGCGCGTCGACCGCCATCAACGCCTGGTCGTAGGAGGCGGCGGTGCAGCCGGTGGCCGGCGGTGTGCAGCCCAGCTTCCCGCACAACCGCAGCCCGGGCGGCTTGGCACCATCGGCAGTGAAACGCGTGTAGTTGTCGACGATCACGTCCCGGTCGCCCAACGGCCTGGGCAGCCTGACCTTTGCCGTGGCCGTACTCTCCTTGGTGCACCCGGAAGCCCTGTCCCCGGACGGCGAGGTGAAGGTGACCTGCACCCGCACGAGGTCCGCCATCGGGTCGGTGAGCACCGCCTTGAGCTTGCGCACGCACGCGTGTGCGCCACTGGGCACCTGCGCGTCGAGGAGCAGCGTGCGGCGGTCGTCGCCGAGACGGGCTCCGTTGACCGCGGAGGGCTCCATCGTGGTCCACGGGATCGGCTCGGTCGCCGCTGACGACGGTGACCTCCCGTCCCCCTGACCGGCCACCTGCGTCCCGCACGCGCCGAGGAACAGCACGGCAACGACGCAGCACAAGGCTGCCACAGCCGCTCGACGCGTTCTACCTGATCGCAAGAGCGCTCAATCCCCCCGCAGTGCACCGACGTTGCCCCAGGCCAATATAGGGCTGGGGCCGGGAAGGCTCACCAGGTTCGGTTGGCGCGGTGTGCTGCCGGGCCGGCGCTCTGTCGTAGGCCGCTTCGTGTCGTGAAGGAGCAGGGGTGACCGTAGACGCGCGTTCTGCCGTCCCCGGGATCGGAGTGAATGCCGCAGCGCGGATGCGAGTGGACACCGCGGATGACCGGACCGGCCGAAGGGCGGTCCGGGGAGTCCAACTGCCGTGCATCAGACCGGTGTTGTCAGTGGCGGCTGGAAGGATTGCCGTCTTGGCGGATGAGAACTTCGACTGGCGTTCTTTCCTGGTGCGGTGGAGAGAGGAGTGGGCGGACGCATGCGATGCCGACGCCTCGCGCGGCGAGCAGGACGAGGAGGCCCGGTGAGCACTGCTGCGCCTGGTAGAGCCAGACGGGACTCCCGCCCCCAGGTTGGCGGCTCTCCCCGTCTTCGATGGCCCCGAGGACCTCAGTGAGAGCGTCGACGACTGCTTGTACGGGGAATCCGCCTGACCTGCACGGACGGGGTTTCCAGCAGGCGCAAGCATGGGAACTCCCCATGTTGCGAGGGGATTGACACCTTCATCCCCCACGCCACCGTGATGTTCAGGCTCATGGCGGTTCCCTACTCGCCTTTGTCGTCCGCGTCGTTCCCGTTTTTCCCCGCCCCGTTCGGCTGGATGCGTCCTTCGCCGAAGCGCCGCCCACTGCTAGCGTCGGGCGAACTGAGAGACGGGGGCAGGCGGTGGCGGCAGCCGAGGTGATCGATCTGGTGGCGATGGGGGAGGACTTCGTCCGCGATCCGTATCCGGTTTACGCGGCGCTGCGCGAGCGCGGACCCGTGCACAAGGTGCGGATTCCGGAGGGTGCGGAGGCCTGGCTTGTCGTCGGGTACGAGGCCGGCCGAGCGGCGCTCGTAGATCCGCGGTTGTCCAAGCAGTGGAAGAACGCGTCGCCCACCTTTCCAATCCCCAGTCCATCTGCGGGCCCGCACATGCTCAACTCCGACCCGCCGGACCATGAGCGGCTGCGCAAGCTGGTCGTCCGTGAGTTCACTCCGCGCCGGATCGAACAGTTCGCGCCGCGCGTGCGGCAGATCACCGACGAGTTGATCGACGCGATGGTGGCGCTTCCGGACGGGCGGGCCGAACTGGTCGAGGCACTCTCGTTCCCGCTGCCGATCTCGGTGATATGCGAGCTGCTCGGCGTGCCGATGCTGGACCGGGCCGCATTCCGCGCCTGGACCGGCACGATCCTCACCGACCCCGACCCGGGGGCGCGGCTGGCGGCGACGGATGAGGTGGCGACTTATCTCGCCGAGCTGCTGGAGCGCAAGCGCCTGGCCCCGGGCCAGGACCTGATGAGCGCCCTGATTCGCACCACCGACGAGGAGGGCGACCGGCTGTCTGCGGACGAACTGCGCGGTACCGCTTGGCTGCTGCTGGTCGCGGGGCATGAGACCACGGTCAATCTGATCTCCAACGGCGTGTTGGCCCTGCTGACCCATGCCGACCAAGTCGCCGCACTGCGCGAGGACATGACGCTCATGGACAACGCGGTGGAGGAGATGCTGCGCTACGACGGGCCGGTGGAGACGCCGACGTTCAGGTTCACCACCGAGCCGGTCGAGATCGGCAATACGGTCATCCCCGGCGGTGGTGAGCTGGTCCTCGTGGCCCTGGCGGACGCAAACCACGACCCGGCACGCTTCCCCGACCCCGGCCGCTTCGACGTCCGGCGGCCCGCCAACGGTCATGTCGCCTTCGGCCACGGCATCCACTACTGCCTCGGCGCGCCGCTCGCCCGCATGGAAGCTCGGATCGCGATCCGTGCTCTGCTGGAGCGCTGCCCCGACCTCGCCCTCGACGCCCACCCGGCCGCCCTGACCTGGCGCAACGGCATGCTCATCCGCGGCCCGCGTCAGCTGCCGGTCCGGTGGAAGTCCTGACCTCGCGCTTGCCGAATACCTCATCCATGCAGGTGCAAGCGGGTTTCGGGTGTGCTGGCCATTGCCGCTGCAGTACGCGCTCTCGCGCGGTCGGCGGTGTGCCCGGCATGTGATCGGCCGTGCTGCTGAGACTGGCGTTGCGGGTGCCAATACATCAATCTGCCCAGGTCACAGCTTTGATTGGCGATCTCCGATACAACTTCCGGCCGCCCCGCTGTCTTCACCTCGACAGGGGCGGACGGCATGATGATCGGTCGTGCTGCTACGCCTGGCCTATCTCGCGGCCACCAACGCCTTCGCGCTCCTGTGCCTACTGCCGATGAGCGACCGGGACAAAGACATCGAGATCCTTGCCCTCCATCACCAACTGCTCGTCCTTCAGCGCCAAGCGAGCAAGCCCACGTTCACCGACACTGACCGAGCAGCCGGTGGCATCGGTGTCGGTGAGCGTGAAAGGTGCCGGCCCGATGTCAATGAAGGCAAGTACGGCCGAGCCAACGGCGATGACGACGATCGCGAGGG